>JAZSMN010000217.1:0-1940 GCA_045535925.1 Eubacteriales bacterium | reverse complement strand
GGTCCCCCTCCCTCCCAGAGGGAGGCTTAGACGGACCGACCTTGACACCGGTCGCTACATTCGGGCGAACACAGTTCGCCCCTACGAGTTATCTCTTCACTTCGCCTGTGGCAAAACTTCACTGCGTAAGCAACTTCACTGCGGAGCAACTTCACTGCGCGAGCAACTTCACTGCGGAGCAACTTCACTTTTGCAAAGCAAAAACTTCACCAAAAAAGGCAAGCACTCTGAGTGCTTGCCTTTTCATACATATTAGTTGTCGCGGTTGTGGTAAGCCGTGATTTTTAGATATTAGTTATCCCAGTTGTGGTACACCGCGGTTACGTCATCGTCCTCGTTAAACTTGTCGAGCATCTTCTCCATATCGGCGGCAGCCTCGGGGTCATCGATGGTGACATAGGTGGAGGGCACCTTTGCAAGGTCGGCGGTGGAAAGAGTGTAGCCAAGACCGATTATAGCATCGCGAACCGAGTCAAAGTCGTCGACAGCGGTGTAAATGGTGTACTCACCCTCGTCGCACTTGATGTCCTCTGCTCCACATTCGAGAGCATCCTCCATAATCTTGTCCTCGTCTATCTCGTCATCCTCGTCCATAATGGTGATAACACCCTTTTCCTCAAAGAGGTAGCCTACGCATCCGTTGGTACCCAGGTTGCCACCATATTTTGCGAAGTAGGAACGAACCGAGCCCGCGGTACGGTTGCGGTTGTCGGTAGAGGTCTCGACTATGATAGCCACGCCACAAGGGCCGTAGCCCTCGTATACAATCTCCTCGAAGTTGATATCGGAGGAGTCGGTAAACTTCTTGATAGTGCGCTGGATATTTTCGTTGGGCACGTTGTTTGCCTTCGCCTTTGCTATAAGGTCGCGAAGGCGAGAGTTGTTGCTGGGGTCGGGTCCACCTGCCTTGATAGCAACCGCCATTTCCTTACCAATCTTGGTAAAAATTTTCGCCTTTGCGGCATCAGACTTTTCCTTTTTATGCTTAATGTTGTTCCATTTAGAATGTCCTGACATGATTTTCTCCTGTAAATATTAGATTTTATCCGGGCTTTGCATACAAATGAGATGCAAGGCGGTCTTAAGAACCTGGTTTGTAGAATAGGTGAGCGCCACACGGCTCGAGCGAAGGCTGGCATCCTCGCATCCCACTATCTTGCACTCATGGTAGAAGCGGTTGAATGCTGCCGCCAGGTCAAGAATGTATCTTGTAATAACGCTTGGCTCGTACTCTGCGATAGCAGAATTAACGCGCTCGGGGAACATAGCGATAGTCTTGGCAAGCTCTATCTCTACGGGGGAGAGGGTGGCCTCGGTTATCTCACCGCGCTCGCTCGCCTTCTCGAGCACAGAGCAGGTACGCGCGTAGGTGTACTGTACATAGGGGCCTGTGTTACCGTCAAAGGCAAGGGCGTCCTCCATCATAAAGTTGATATCCCTCATACGGTTGTTGGAAAGGTAGTAGAACACAATTGCACCAACACCAACCTTCTCGGCAATGGCACGGCACTCGGTGGGGTCGGGGTGCTTCTCCTTGGTTATTTCCTCAACGCGAGAGATTGCCTCGGCAAAGAGGTCCTTAAGAAGGATAACGTTGCCTGTTCTTGTGGCAAGCTTGGCACCATTGATGCTAACCATTCCGTAGGGTACGTGAACGAGTTGGTCATACCAATCATATCCCATAAGTTCAACGACCTTGAACCACTGGGCAAAGTGGAGCGACTGGGCTGCAGCGGTGACATAGATAGCCTTGTCAAATTTGTATGCCTCCTTACGATAAACCGCTGCTGCTATATCACGGGTGGGATAGAGGGTTGCGCCGTCGCTCTTAAGGATAAGGCAGACAGGCATATTCCACTTGTCGAGGTTGACTATAGAGGCGCCGTTGTCTATCTCGAGCAGACCCTGGTCACGAAGCTTCTCTACCAAGTCGGAGGCCA
>JAZSMN010000104.1:0-7104 GCA_045535925.1 Eubacteriales bacterium | reverse complement strand
GCACTTCAAGGTATTGACTTTAAGAACAGAGCTTCCAACATTAGCGACTATATGTTTGCAAACTCTGGTCTTACCACTATCGACTTCGGTGTGGCTACAAAGGTTGGTGCTTATGCATTCTATAAGAGCAAGATTACCAGTGTAAGCTTCCCTGACAGCATTACCGAAATTGGTCAGTATGCTTTCTCTGAAATATCCAATCTTACCGAGGTGAATATAGGTTCTGTCACCAAGATTGGAAACCATGCCTTCTACAAGAACTCTAACCTTACAAGCGTTAACCTTGGCACTACCGGTGAAATCGGCGAGAGTGCATTTGCAAGCACTGCTATTACAACCATTAATATTCCTGGCACTGTTTACGGTATTATGAAGGAGGCGTTTGCTTCTTGTCAGCTTACCACTGTAAGCTTTGATGCAGGTACAATTGGACTCGTCCTTGGCTCCGGTGTATTCAAGAGCAATACCGCTATACAGACCATCACATTCCCCGCAAGGTCTACCACTCTTGAAACCCCAATGAAGGCAGGAACATCCGCTTCAGCGGAAAATATGTCGAATATTTCCACCCTCTTTGAAGGTTGCTCAAATCTCAAGAGCATTAATGTTACTCCCGGAGGAAAGAAATATATCTCGGTCGACGGTATTCTTTACAGAGCAGATAACAACGACGGTATTCCAACCACACTCCTCTACTGCCCCGAGTACAACGAGGGTGTCAACGGTGTTATCACGATACCCAAGACTGTAAAGCTCGTCGAAAACGGCTCGCTTTACAACCTCAGAAAAATCTCGACAATTAAGTTTGAAGAGTATGACGCCAACGACCCCAACTATGGCAAGCCTTTGCTTCACATAGGCGGTGGCGACCTTGACGGCTCGTATAATGAGAAGTATTGCGTTATCGGCGGTACAAGCAACGTAGTAACAAGAATTGAAATTCCCTCTCATATCGCGTTCTTTGGTTACTATTCAATAACAGGCACAAAGAACAAGATTGACTTTGTTATCAACCCTGACGCAAGTGCTGTTTCGATAGCAAAATATGCGTTCTATAAAGCTAAAATATTGGAATACGTATTCCCCGGCGTTAAGGAGCTTGGAGACTCGGCATTCTCAAATACCCTTAGCAACAGTGTTTATACTACAAGCGAATTCAACAAATTTGTACTCCAGAACAAGGAACTTATAGTCTTAGGTGAAAAGAGCACACTTGAAACAATTCCTGCCCATGCATTCAATGGTGTGCGTTCTCCGAAGATGGTTATTCCTGCGAGCGTAAAGACTATTGCAAGCCAGGCATTCTACAACACTAAACAACTTAAGACTGTTACATTTGCGGCGAACAGCCAACTCAAAGTTATTGGAAACAACGCATTTGCTCTCTCTGGTTCTATCACAAAAATAGACCTTGCAAATGCAACTCTGCTCGAAGAGATTGGTGCAAGTGCTTTTTCTGGTACAAGTATTACCAGCTTCACCTTCCCAAGCTCTGTACAAGAGGTTGGTGGTGCGCCCTTCAATGGATGCGCAAAGTTGCTCGAAATCAATCTACCTGCAAGCTTCAAAGCAGAAATGCTCTTTGGTCAGACCGCTTCTGGTAGCATTGTTTCCATGTTTGCAGATCTTAACGGTTCTTCCAGCGCTATGCTCTCTGGTGGTCCGACAGGCAACCCCCAGATAACTACTATCACTGTAGACCCTGCCAACACAGAGCTTAAGGTAGATAGCACAACAGGTGCACTCCTCGACTACGCGGGTAAGATACTCTATTACTTCCCTGCCGGAAAGGCTGCTCCTATTCCTCGTGTTATGAACAACCTTTTGAAGAACGTTACAAGAATCGAGGACTTTGCGTTCCAGTTCTTCAAGGGAACTTCTATAACAATAAGCGACTCTGTTACCTATATCGGTGAGAGTGCATTTGAAAAATCCTTGCTCAAATCGGTTACTATTGGCACAAAGGTCGCGAAGATTGGTGTCAGTGCATTTGCTGACTGTGCTTCGCTTTCTACTGTTACCTTCTCAGCGGGTAACACAAGCCTTAAGTCTATCGGCAACGATGCATTTTTGAACAATAAGGTTTTGACCACTGTAAGCAATATACCCGACAGTGTGACTACTATCGGTTCGAAGGCATTCTACAATTGTTACAAGCTGACAGGTATAATTCTTCCCGCATCGCTTCAGAGCGTCTCTGACTATCTCTTCTATTGCTGTTATGATCTTACTTCTATCACGCTTCAGCAGGAGGTTGACAGCATCGGCAGGCAGGCATTCTATATGACAATGCTTACCGAAATCGAGATTCCTTCGAGCGTTATGTCTATCGGTGAGAAGGCGTTCTTCGTCGATCCCTCGATTAACAACGGTAAGGTTAGCAAGACCGAGCTTACGACCGTAACATTTGGTACAAACAGCAAGCTCCACACTATCGGCTATGCGGCGTTCAAGAACAATACCAAGCTCGTATATATCAACCTTCCTGACTCTCTTGAAGTGCTTGAGACCGGTGCCCGTGATTCGCTGTCAGTAGGTCCTGGTGGCGGTGATAGTTCTAAGTTTACTACCGCTGATACCTTCATGGGATGTACTTCTCTTGTATCCGCAAATATCCCCGGTGTTTCTATTATTCCTGACAGCACATTTGAGGGATGTATAAGCCTGGAGACTGTTGTTCTTGGTGAGGGTATCACCTCTATCGGTGCAAATGCATTCTACAATAACCATGCACTTGAGTCTGTTGAAATTCCTTCTACTGTAACTTCGATAGGTACTTCTGCATTCGAGAACTGCTACTCGATGACATCGCTTAGCTTTGCTAAGGACGGTGCTCTCACTGTGCTTGGTACTACGGATGCGGCAGAGGACAATATCTTCAAAAACACCACTTCTCTTACAGATGTAGTTCTTCCTACCGGTCTTACCTTCATCGGTGGACACGTATTCGAGAATAGTGGTATTACCTCGGTTAACCTCGACGAGCTTAACAATCTTGATGAAATCGGTGACTATGCCTTTGCAAACTGCGACAATCTTGCCAAGGTTGTTATTCTCACAAACGTGACCGACCTCGGTGACTTTGCATTCTATGATTGCGACGGTATCACCGTTTTGTCTGTAACCTTCGGTCTTGAGTACTTTGGTGAGCTTGCATTCGGTTCTTGCGATGAGCTTACCGATGGTTACATTCCTTCGTCTGTATTCTTCCTCAACGGTAACCCCTATGCAGGTTGTGCTAAGGTTCCTATGGTAAGAATTGACGATGACAACAACTACTTCGTTCGTGATGAGATTGGCTCTATCTATAACAGTGATAAGACCACTCTTCACTACTACTCCACAAGCGATACTTCTGATGTGGGAACACTTTATTCTACCGTTACTACTATCGCTGCTGGTGCCTTTTCGGGTGCGAAGTTTAAGACCATTACTCTTCCCTCCACACTTACAGAATTGTCTCCCTTCGTATTCTTCCTTTGCGATGAACTCGAATATGTTGAAATTCCTGCAAGTGTAAACAAGATTAATGACTACGCATTCTACGGATGCGAAAACCTTGACAATGTTGCAATCCCTGCGGCGGCAACAACACTTGGAGACTATGTATTTGCAAATTGTAGTTCTCTTTCGGACGTTGAGTTCAAGTCTACTACTGCAACATACACTATTGGTACTCACTTCTTCGAGAATTGTACTTCTATCACAGAGGTAATTCTTCCTAACAAGTTCAAGATCACTCTGGAAGATGCTCTTTCTACTGGAGATATGACCTTCTATGATCAGAACAGTTCAACCGGTGTAATAACACTGAGATCCGAGGCATCCAGTGCGATACCCAGCTATATGTTTGCTGGCACTGGTATCGTGAATGCTGTTATTCCCACGAGTGTAACAAGACTTGAAACAACGGGCGTATTTATGAACTGTGCAAGCCTGCAGAGTGTAACATTTAGATCTTCTAATCTTCAGTACTCCTACATTGGTAACTACATGTTCTACAACTGTGATTCGCTTGCCATGATTGAGATTCCTTACGGACAGACTCTAAATCCTCTTGCAAGCAGAGTCGGCTACTCATTTGCAGAGTGCGACAAGCTTGAGACTGTTATCCTTTACCTTGATTCCTCTTACGGCATCACAGATGGCATCGGCTCTATCGATGTTAATCCTGCCGAGCCTGAGGGAATGTTTATGAATTGTAAGAGCCTTAAGAATCTTGTAATTTATGACATTAACCCCGGTGTAGAGTCACCTAGCGAGCCCGAGGAAAAGCCTGAAAACGGCGAGGAGCCCACCTTCAACCTGTATGCACAGAAATATCTCGACCATATCGGCAACATGTACTTCCAAGGATGCGAAAGCCTTGAAAAGATAACCATTATGGGTAATGCTTATATTGGTGATAGCGCCTTTGAAGGATGCACAAGCCTTAAGGAAGTAATCTTCAGTGGTTTTGAAACCACTGAAGGTGAAACCGAGGAGCCTAAGAAAGAAGAGGAGTCCAAGGAACCTAACGATGATTTGGTAGATGCTCCTAGTGAAGACATAGACGATATGCCCGGCGAAATTGTTAACGGTAATCCTACAATAAGAGTCTCTGATATAACTACAATCGCTAACATCTATCCCCCTTATCTAACAAGCACCTTTGCTGTTATCGGTCCTGGTGGAAGCGGTGCTGTAGAAGATGATGATATGGTTGATGTTGAAGAAGAGACCGGCACCCCTGTCAAGCCTGGCGAGCCTAGCGAAGAGCCCGATGAACCTAGCAAGCCCGAAGAACCTGCTGTCACTATCGATCTTATACTTACACACCTTGGCACAAACGCTTTCAAGGGCTGCACCGCTCTTAAGAAAATTGCACTTCCCGGTATCCCTACCTCTACCGGTACAGGTGTATTTGAGGGCTGGGGTGAGGATCAGACTATTATCCTCTCCAACACCGAAGAAGAGCTTAACGAACAGATCGCAAACGGTATGTTTGACGGTTGCGATGCTACCATCATTGATTCTGATGGTAACGAAATAACCAGATAAATCCAAGGAAAATATGCCTATTTTGTAGATCTACGATGCTTTTTAGTATCGAGGACTACGCCCAGGCTGTTTGTACTTGAGTAAAACAAGCGTATTTCGTAAACAAACAGCCTTTTTAGAGGCTACTCATGTGGGAGTAGCGAAACGACTTTTTAAGACACACAAAACTGCATTTCTATACCGACGGCATGATATATTTTGCCGTCGGTTAGGAAGTGCCTTTTGACGCGATAAGCGTCAACCAAATTTGAAAACACGCGTACATGTACGCGTAGTATTCTTACGCGCACGCGTATGTACGCAAAATATATACTGCAAATACTAAAAGACAACTATCTAAGAAAGGTTAGATACAATGGATCTTAGCAAAAACTCAAAAATGTATTGCTCGAAGCTTGGCACAGAGGCGATAATTAATTCTATTCTGTGCGGTCTTGCTTGCGGTATGTTGGCGAACTTTATCCTCGGTGCGATCTTCTGGTTTACCGTCACAGAAAATCCCCCACTTGTTATAGGATTGCTAATTGCTGTATTTCTCGTCGTGTCGGCGGGGGCATCGGTGCTGTTCTATTTCAAATTATTCAAGCCAACGATAAAGACAACTGCAAGAAGGCTGGACGGTCTTGGCCTCGAAGAGCGTGCCATAACAATGGTTGAGCTCGAGGGCGATGATTCGCTTATAGCAACACTCCAGCGCGAGGATGCTATCAAGGCCATCGAGTCTATCGACAAAGACACAATAAAAATCAAAGTCCCCAAAAAGAGAATTATTTCTCTGGTTGTAAGCAGTGTGCTCGGCCTATCAATGTTTGTGACCGCGACACTCAGCTCCTTAGGTCTAATACCCAGTGGCTCGGACTTTGTAAGAGAAATTCTTCCCGATGAGCCACCCGTTTATATTCCTGTATCCTACATAGCAGAGGATGGCGGTATGATTGATGGAGAGCTGGAGCAGTTAATTCTTATGGGAGAGGACGCAGAGGCGGTTATCGCTATTCCCGACGATGGTTATACCTTCGAGGGCTGGGATGATGGTCATGCAAAACCTTCTCGACATGATAAGGGTATCGACCACCCGCTTGTAATCTCGGCAATCTTCGCTCCTATAGACGACGAGGATGGTGAGGACCCTGGCGACGAAGGAAACCAAGAGGAGCAGGATGGTGACTCCACTACCGAGGAAGGTCAAGGTGACCAACCCGGTGAAGATAGTGAGCCTGGCGACCAGGAGGATGGTGAAACCGAGGACTCTGGAAACACTGGTGCCGGAAAGTACAACAAGGTAAACCAGATTATCGACGGTAATACCTACTATCGCGAGCTCCTTGATGAATACAAGGAAAAGATTATGGAGCTTTTGAAGAAAAACGCTGACGAGCTCACAGAAGAAGAAAAGGCTCTTATCGAAGCCTATATCAACATTGTATAAATAATGAAAGGTATAATAAAATGATCACAGAACAGAATCTTGAAAAGTTTAGCAAGCAGTGCGAGAACATATTCGCACAGATAGGCCGCGACGTAATCGGTCAAAAAGAGGTTATCGAGGGTGCAGTTATCGCGATGATTGCAGGTGGTAACGTGCTTCTTGAGGGTGTGCCCGGAGTTGGTAAAACCCGTCTTGTTCGTTCGCTTGGTCGCGTATTCGATCTTCCTTTCTCCAGAATCCAGTTTACCCCCGACCTTATGCCCGCCGACGTAACCGGTACTAATATTATCGTTAAGGGCGAGGACGGAAACTCTACATTCGAGTTCCAGCCCGGTCCTATCTTCTCCAACATTATTCTTGCCGACGAGATTAACCGTGCTACCCCCAAGACACAGTCCGCACTTCTTGAGGCGATGCAGGAGCACACTGTTACTGTAATGGGTGTTTCCAGAAAGCTCAACGAGCCCTTCTTCGTTCTTGCAACCCAGAACCCCGTAGAGCAGGATGGTACATATCCTCTTCCTGAGGCACAGATGGACCGTTTCATGTTCAAGATTATAGTTAAGAACCCCTCTCTTGACGAGCTTATGGACATCGTTAATATGACTCAGGTTACAATGGCAGAGGTTGCAGAG
>JAZSMN010000144.1:0-5630 GCA_045535925.1 Eubacteriales bacterium | reverse complement strand
CACCGTACCCTATTTTTGTCATAGGCTGAACTGGTTATGCTGGGCTGGCTCGTGTAAACGAATTTCTTGACACGCCCCCCGATGTTGTGGACAGGGAGGGCGCAGAAGAGCTTACTGATGTTAAGGGCGAGATTGAAATATGTAACCTTTCGTTTACATATCCTGGCTCCCGCGGCGAGTCGCCTTCTGATATATCTCTGCACATTCACCCCGGCGAAAACATAGCGATTATTGGTAAGACAGGCGCAGGCAAGACCACCTTTGTGGACCTACTTGCGAGAGTATATAACATCCCCGACGGCACCATATTTATCGGTGGTAAGGATATAAATTCTCTTACTATCGCCTCGGTGCGAGAGGCTATCGCCTATGTACCCCAGGACAACTTCCTTTTCAGTACCGACATCCGCGACAATATCGCCTTTTCCAGTGATGTTATCGACGATGACAAGGTTATCGAGTCGGCACAGATGGCGGCGGTACACGACAACATTATCGAGTTTACCGACGGCTATCGCACGCGTCTTGGCGAGCGCGGTGTTACTGTTTCGGGCGGTCAAAAGCAGCGCATTGCCATAGCTCGCGCGCTTCTCAAGGATGCGCCTATCCTTATCCTTGACGACTCGGTGAGTGCAGTCGATACTGCTACCGAAAAGACCATTCTTTCAAACCTTGCAAAGTACAGGAAAAATCGCACCACATTCCTTATCGCACACCGCGTGTCTGTGGTTGAGGCGATGGACAGAATTATGTATATGGAAGAGGGCCGTGTGTTAGACTTTGGCACTCACGATGAACTAATGCAAAGATGCGAGCAATATCGCAAGACGGTAGAGCTGCAAAAACTTGATGACGAGGAGGTAATGCAATAATGCAGACTGTTTACGAACTTTATCCCCTCTTGGTTATCGGCGCAATTATCGGCGTTGTATCTATTATATTTATTGTAGCCTATTTGTTTATGAAGGACAAAAAGTCCGCTCTTGGCTTTGATAGAAACATGAAGGACTCGGAGATATTCATTCGTATTATCTCCTACGCCAAGCCCCATGCAAAGAGCTTGCTCGTGGTGGTGTTCCTTCTTATGCTGTCGATTGCATACAGCGTAATCTCGCCCTACCTCACCGGTACCATTTATGCGCTCTTTGAAGACAAAAACGGTTTTGAAATGAGCGAGCTTATCACCAAGCTTATAATCTATGTTTCTATTCTTATCGTATCGCTTATCTCCACCTATTTCCAGGCCATAATTCTTCAAAGGGTGGGCCAGCAGATACTATCCAAGCTTCGTGAGGATACCTTTAGCCATATCGAGAGTCTCTCTCACTCCCAGCTTCATTCCACCCATGTCGGCACACTTGTAACAAGAGTTACCAGTGATACCAACTCTATAAGCTCCATGGCGACAGGCGTGCTTATCGACCTGTTTAAAAACCTGTTCAAGATAGTGGGCATTCTGGCGGCGATGCTGGTATTAAACTATATGCTCACCCTGATGGTGCTTTGCTTCGTTCCCTTTACCGTGCTTTTCACCATCATCTTCCGTAAGTTTTCCCGTCGTGCCTATCGCCGTGTTCGTGACGACCGTTCCGACCTCAACGCCTTCCTCTCCGAGAACCTCTCTGGTATAAAGGTCACCCAGCTCTTTGGCAAAGAGGATAGAAAGATGAATGAGTTCAACGAGAAAAACGATGCGCTCGGCAAGTCGAAGGGACACCAGATATTTGTCTTTGGTATATTCAGACCGCTTATATATATGCTTTATGTAAGCTGTATACTCTGCCTGTTCTATCTTGGTGGACGTGGATATTTGGATAACATAACCTTCCTTGGGCAGACGGTTTCCTCGGCGGTTATAGTTTCCTTCTATATGTATATCAACGAGTTCTTCAACCCCATCCAGAGCCTCGCAGACCAATTTAACCACCTGCAAGCGGCCTTTGCCTCGGCAGAGAAGATATTCACTCTCCTTGACACCAAGCCGGAGGTAGAGGACAGCGAGGACGCGATAGAACTTGACACGGTACGGGGTGAAATCGAATTTCGTAACGTTTGGTTTGCATACAAAGAGGGCGAGTGGGTGCTCCGTGATGTATCCTTCAGGGTCGAGGCTGGACAGACTGTTGCCTTCGTTGGCTCTACCGGCTCGGGCAAGACCACCATTCTCTCGCTTCTTTGTCGCAACTATGATATCCAACAGGGACAGATACTTGTCGACGGCATCGATATAAGACAGATAAAGATTTCCTCGCTTCGCCGTCACTTTGGTCAGATGCTCCAGGACGTGTTCCTCTTCTCTGGTACAATTAGGAGTAATATTGTCCTTAAGGAAGACAGATTCACCGATGAAGAAATCCACGAGGCCTGCCACTATGTCAACGCCGACAGCTTTATCGACAAGCTGCCGGGAGGTCTTGACGAAGAGGTAAGAGAGCGTGGAAACAACTTCTCTGTTGGACAAAGACAGCTTCTCTCCTTTGTCCGAACCGTAATACACAAGCCCGCCATTATGATACTTGACGAGGCGACTGCAAACATCGATACCGAGACCGAGATTCTTATTCAGGACTCGCTGGAAAAGATGATGAACATTGGTACTATGCTGATAGTTGCCCACCGTCTTTCTACTATCCAGCACGCCGACAAGATTATAGTCCTCTCTCACGGACAGATAATCGAAGAGGGCAACCATATGGAGCTTCTCGCTGCCCGTGGCAAATACTACGGACTCTATATGCTCCAGTTTGAAAAAGAGAGAATTAGAGCAGGAATGTAAGCCCGACGCCAATCGAGGGCGCTTTGCTGGTGAAGTTGTCTGCGATAGTGAATAACTAAAATGTAGGGACCGGTGTCCAGGGCGGTCCGTGTATGAGCGAAGGCTACTCCGTGGGTGAAGCTATAAAACCCCGCGTCGAGGGTTAGATTTAAAGGGATTTTTCCCGAGAACAACCCTGGGAGTCTAATCTTTGTTTATCTACAACACATTTTCCAAAAAATCTCCACTTCGGTGGAGATTTTTTTATACCTTTTCGCTTATATTTTATACCTTTTGCTATTTACTTTTGCCCTCAGTTATGATACAATATTAGGTGGCGAAAATTTGGTGTTGTACTATTATTCTAAATGGAGGGATATATGAGAATAGATAAATTCCTCTCGGATATGGGGATAGCCACAAGGCGTGAAAGTGCCGAGGCGGCAAAGCGAGGACAGATTCTCGTCGATGGCGCCCCTGTCAAAAAAGCATCGGTCCATATCGACCCCGAAAAGGTGCGCCTTTCCTATCGTGGACAGGAGATAGCCTACACCCGTTTTACCTACGTTATGCTTAACAAACCCGAGGGGTATGTGAGTGCCACCGAGGACTCATCGCTTCCCGTTGTCACCGACCTGTTGCCCGAGCAGTTAAAGAGGCGCGAGCTCTTTCCTGTGGGTAGGCTCGACAGGGACACGGTTGGGCTTATGATACTAACTAATGATGGTGTGCTTGCACACACCCTGCTCTCGCCCCGCCACCACGTGGCAAAGGAGTATAGGTTTTCCTCTGCCGAGCCTATGGCCGAGGGAGTCGAGGAGAGCTTTCGCGACGGAGTTGTTCTTGCCGACGGATACGAGTGCAAGAGCGCAATTATAGACCTTGATGAGGACCGCCTCGGCGGAGTGATAACCCTCACCGAGGGCAAATATCACCAGATAAAAAGGATGGTGGCATCCACCTCCAACAGGGTCACCTACCTCGAGCGCATAAGTTTCGCGGGCATACCCCTCGACATGGCGCTTGCAAGAGGAGAATGGAGATACCTTACAGACAGTGAGGTGGACACACTTCGTAAGATGGCAAATCTCGACGCGGACCAACACAGCAAGCCCGCCGAGAATTAATGTAGTTAATTAATCAAAAGGAGAATATAAATGGATCTTTTCAAGACACTCGCCCAGGAGTTCGGAATTAAGGAAGAACAGGTCGAGGCAACCGTCGCACTTATCGACGAGGGCAACACAATACCCTTTATCTCCAGATATCGTAAGGAGGTAACAGGCAGCCTTGATGATGCTACTCTTCGTGACCTCTTTGACAGACTTCAGTACCTTCGCAACCTGGAGGAGAGAAGAGCACAGATATCTGGTATCATAGAAGAGCAGGGCAAGCTTACCCCCGAGATTACCTTCGCGCTTAACAATGCCAAGACTCTCGTAGAGCTCGAGGACATTTACCGTCCCTACAAGCCCAAGAGAACCACCCGTGCTTCCATAGCAAGAGCAAAGGGACTTGAGCCCCTCGCACAGTACATTATGGAGCAAAAGGACGCCTACGAGCCCTCCATCGAGGAGTATGCCGAGCAGTTTATTAGCGCCGAAGAGGGCAAGGAAGTGCCCGATGTCGCGGCAGCTCTTCAGGGTGCCTCCGACATTATCGCCGAGGATATCTCCAACGATGCCGAGATAAGAAAGATGCTCCGTGAGTTCACTATGGCAAACGGATCTCTTACCACCAAGGGCACCACAGAGGAGACCTCTGTCTATGAGAACTATTATAGCTTCTCCGAGCCTATCAAAAAGCTTAAGGGACACCGTGTCCTTGCTATAAACCGTGGCGAGAAGGAGGACTTCCTCAAGGTCTCTGTCACCCTCCCCGAGGAGGACGGCATAGCACAGATAGTATCCCGTGTTGTGACCAACAAGCAGACCCCCGCGCTCCCCAGAATTATGGACACCATTCGTGATGCCTATGATAGACTTCTGTTCCCCGCAATCGAGAGGGAGGTTCGCACCACACTCTTTGACGATGCTTGCGAGGGCGCACTTAAGGTCTTCGCAGAAAACCTGCGTAACCTTCTCCTTGCATCCCCCCTTAAGGGCAAGACCGTTCTTGGCTATGACCCCGGTTACGGTCACGGTTGTAAGCTCGCCGTTGTTGACAAGACCGGTAAGGTGCTCGACACCGCGGTTATCTACCCCTTCCGTTCCAAGGGCAAGGACAACGAGGACGACCTTAACCGCTCCAAGATGGTAGTTCTTCGCCTTATTGTAAAGCACAATGTTGACGTAATTTCCATCGGTAACGGTACCGCATCCCGCGAGTCCGAGAAGTTTATTGCTGACAGAGTTCTTAGAGACCCCGCCTGCCCCAAGGGTGTTAAGTACACCATAGTTTCCGAGGCAGGAGCATCGGTATATTCTGCTTCCAAGCTCGCTACTGAGGAGTTCCCCGAGTTTGACGTTATGCAGAGAAGTGCAGTTTCAATAGCTCGCCGTCTGCAGGACCCCCTTGCCGAGCTTGTTAAAATCGAGCCCAAGGCGATAGGTGTTGGTCAGTACCAGCACGATATGAAGCAAAACAGACTTACCGAGGCTCTCGGTGGTGTTGTTGAGGGCTGTGTAAACGGTGTTGGTGTTGACCTTAATACCGCATCCTACTCGCTTCTCTCCTACGTTTCGGGTATCAATGCTACCGCTGCAAAGAATATAGTTAAGTACAGAGAGGAAAACGGCGAGTTCAAGACTATTCGCCAGCTTCTCAAGGTTCCCAAGATAGGCGAAAAGGCCTTCACCCAGTGCGCGGGCTTCCTCCGTATCCCCGGTGGCAAGGATATACTTGACAACACCGGTGTTCACCCCGAGTCCTACCT
>JAZSMN010000052.1:0-1615 GCA_045535925.1 Eubacteriales bacterium | reverse complement strand
CCCCGTCCGTCAGAAGAGACAGGCGAACAAGGTTGTAAGCCATAAGCGAGTTGCCACTTGGGATAGCACCGTCGTAGGTTTCTTTCGGACGCAGGATCAACTCCTGGTGAGATTTGCCGTACAAATAAAAGCCACCTGTATTGTCTCCAAAATCCGATATAACCTTATTGCATAAACGCTTTGCTCTATTCAAATATTCGCTTTCGAGCGTAGCTCGGTACAGCGACAGTTGAGCCAAAATATACGCAGAATAATCATCGAGAAAGCCCTCCACACCCCGTTTTTCCATGTGGAAACTGACGTATAGCGTGTCGCCCTCGCACAAATATTTTTGTATAAATCGGTCGGCGTCCTCGGCGGCGCGAAGATACATTTCCTTCCCACTGACAAGATACAACTCGCACATAGCGGCTATCATCAGACTGTTCCACGAAGTCAGTATTTTCTCGTCGCGATGGAGCTCTGTTCGCTTTTTACGGTAATTAGCAAGTGCCGAAAGAAAAGGCTCAAAGGTTTTATCGTAAGGATCGCTTTTAAGCAGATTTGGAATGCTTTTGCCCTCAAAATTGCCTATATCCGTGATGTCAAAATGACGGTTAAAGCGCGCCCCGTCCTCTTGCCCAAGTATCCCGATTATCTCGTCGGGTGTGAACAGGTAGTATTTTCCCTCCTCACCCTCACTGTCGGCGTCCTGTGAACTGTAAAAGCCCCCTCGCTCCGAGGCCATCTCGCCCAGAATATAGTTTGCCGTTTTTTCTGCTATATCAAGATATAACCCCTTTTTCGTCACCGTATAAGCCTTGCAATACGCAAGTATTAAGAGTGCGTTGTCGTATAGCATTTTTTCGAAATGGGGAACGAGAAATTTTTTATCGGTGGAATAGCGGCAGAAACCAAAGCCAATATGGTCGAACATCCCTCCACGGTACATCTGTAAGAGGGTTTGCTCCGCCATATTCAAGCAGGAGGCGGTTTTGTAATACTTATAGTAATCAAGCAAAAACAGAAGATTGTGCGGTGTCGGGAATTTCGGTGCCCGTCCGATGCCGCCGTGTTTTTTATCATAGATTCTCTCATATTGCGATACTGCCAAAAAAGTCAAATCAATATCGGTCGTTTCTGCTAAATTTTGCGACCTATTCAAGTGCTTGATTATCTTGTCGGACTGGCGTAACAACATATCGCGGTCTGAAATCCATTTTTCGTGTATGGCGAGCAGCAACTCTCGAAAACCTATCATACCGCCACGAGAGGTCTTTGGAAAATAGGTTCCTGCAAAAAACGGCTTTTGGTCGGCACTCATAAAAATACTTGTAGGCCAGCCACCCCCTCCGGTAAAGGCTTGGCAGACCGTCATATAGACGCTGTCAATATCGGGACGCTCCTCTTTGTCCACTTTTATGGAAATATAATATTTGTTTAGCAGCCTCGCCATCTCTTCATCTTCAAAGCTCTCGTGAGCCAGCACGTGACACCAATGACACGCGCTGTATCCGATACTTAAGAATACAGGCTTATCCTCCTTTTTCGCTCGCTCAAACGCTTCGTTTCCCCAAGGATACCAGTCAACGGGGTTGTCCTTATGCTGAAGTAAATAGGGACTTGTTTCATTTGC
>JAZSMN010000183.1:0-1678 GCA_045535925.1 Eubacteriales bacterium | reverse complement strand
GCGCTTCTGAAGTTGATTGCCTGGCTTTTTCCGCTCTGCTCCACCTTGGGCGCACAAACAGTCACTTCGCCAAGGCCTGCAGCCCATTTTGCTAAGAGGGGGAGCACAGGGGACTCTATGCCGTCATCATTTGTTATAAGTATCTTCATCATAGCCAGCCCTCGTGTGTCGCCTTGTACTCGCCAAGAATTTGGTCCGCGTTGTCGATAAGCTCCTGCATTTTTGCAACACTGTGCACGGTAGCACCCGCCGCACAGGCGTGACCGCCACCCTCATACTTTTCGGCAAGGGAATTTATTGTCACAAAGCGCGAGCGCAGACGCACACGGATATCCTCCGACTTATCCGAGTCGATAAACGCTATCCATATAAGGCTGTTTTTGATAGTATCCATATGGGCAACACAGGCCGAAGCCTCCTCAAAGGACAGCCCCAGGCGCTCCATTGTCGCCTTGTCGATATAGATATAAACCACACCATTTGGTGTAATATTCAGGTTTTCGAGCACATAGCCCTCAAACTTAAGCTCGGACAGCTCCTTCATATACAGGTTTGCATAGAGTCTGTCGGTGTCTATACCCTCGTCGAGCAGCTGTGCCGCAAGACGCATTGTCTCGCTGGATACCGAGCGATAACGGAATCTGCCCGAGTCGGTTACAAGACCGGTGTATAGATAGGTCGCCGCCTCGGTGTCCATCTTGAGCTCGTCAGCCATAGCATAGCAAAAGGCTGTAATAAGCTCACAGCAGGAGCATCTTTCCTCTTCCACCCAGTTTATATCACCGTAGGATTCGAGGGGAATGTGGTGGTCTATCTTTATAATCTTTTTGCATAGCGAATACCTTTGGTTGGATATACGAGCCGAGGTAGCGGTGTCGAGTACTATACCGAGAGCCTCTTTGTAATATTCATCCTCTTTAAGCTCGTCCTCGCCACCAAGAAAGGTAAGATAGTCAGCAAAATCACAGTTCTGCAAAACAATCTCTTTTTTGGGGAAGCTAATCTCGAGCACTCGCTGGAGTCCCTTGGTCGAGCCTACCGCGTCACCATCGGGACGGAAGTGACGGAAAAGGATAATTCTATCAAATTCCTTGATACAGTCAAGCACTTCGCGTGCTAAAGTCATATTCATGTGTTTTCCTCCGAAAGCGCGTTTAGGTCACCAAGCAAAGCCATCGCTTCTTCCTTGTCCTTTAGGGTCGCTCCGCTGGCCTTTTGGTGTCCGCCGCCGCCATATTTGGTGGCTATGGGGTTAATATTATATTTGTTCGAGCGTATCTCGCAGAGCACGCCGTTTTCTGTCTCGGTGAAGTTTACCCAAGAGTGAACTCCACGGATATCCGACATTGTGTTTACCATACCGCGCGAGAGGGTAAAGTCGTCTGCGCCATAGGTCTTGGCCTCTTCTCTGGTTGTGTAGATATATGCCACTCCCTGTGGTGTGGTCTGTATCTTTAAGGTAAACTTTGCGCGAAGCTGTATAGAGGACAGTGCATCGGCATACAGGTTTTTATAAATATCCGCTGTGTCGAACTCTCGCTCTGCCAAGAAGGAGGCAAGGCGGAAGGTCTGGGCGGTGGTACAGTCATAGCGGAATCTTCCCGAGTCGGTTATCATACCTGTATACAGCGATTTTGCCGCATCGGCCGATACCTGCCAGCCTGTCTCCATTGCCATA
>JAZSMN010000098.1:0-4732 GCA_045535925.1 Eubacteriales bacterium | reverse complement strand
CTTTTTGTGATGAGCGAAGAGATGAAGCAGCAGATTCAGGCAGAGCTGAAGGACGGCGAGACGGTAAACGAGTCGCTCCTTTCCACCGACAAAAAGACCTTGACCGACCGAATTATGTACAGCGAATATTATGTTTGCCTGCTATCGAAGGAGGTCTACGAGGAGTATCGAGTGGTTTCGGGCCTCTCTATGTTTGTACCCCTATCCCCCTATACGACAGAGGGCGGCGAGTATGAGTGGGCCGGCGAGGACGCGATTTATCTAAAATCCACCGACTTTTACGAGTCGGCCGGAATCTGCGACCTACCCGAGGACACGGTTATAGTCCTAAGAATGAAGTCCGAGATGAGCTCGGTGTTTGGTGGCGACAGAAATAACGAAATGTTCGCCCGCGCCGAGGAAGTGATAAGGAAAATGCTTGCGGAATAGACCAAAATAAGACGGTCGCAAATAAATAAGAATCGGATAAGTCGATAAAAAAACTAAATTACAAGCCTTAATAAAACAATACCCCGACTTCAAAAAGTCGGGGTAAAATTATTTTTTGAAAACAAATAAATACTCGTGGGCAAGTAAAAGGAAGTTGTACTTTATACTGTTTGTTTTCCAATATCCTGTTGCTTGGCAGTTATGTTGTTCTTTTATTATTATTTCCTTTAGTTTGAAGCCTGCAAGTTGAAACATCGTCATAGTTTCAAAGGCAAGGGGTTGCACCATACCTTTTTTTCGCGTATCACCCATAAGAACAACACAGAATTTATCTTTTTTTAATACTCTGAAAGACTCCTCTGCAACCTTAAAAATTTCGGGAAGAAAATCCTTCATCGCAAGGTGTGACAGGTCGCCTTCTATTCCCTCGCTGTACCGAATGATATCTGCGTATGGTGGGTGCGCGCAAACAAGATCGATAGATTCATCTGGTAAATCAAGATTTCGAGCATCTCCAAGTCTTATGGTAGAAGTACAGGTAGTTTCAAATTCGAAGTTACACTTTTCAGTTGACAAAGCAACAGCGTCGGGGTTTATATCAAATCCAATAAAGTTGCGATGCGTTAAGCGTGCTTCAATAGCAGTTGTGCCACCGCCAACAAATTGATCTAATACCGTGTCGCCTTCGTTTGAATATCTCAAAATTGCGTTTCTTGGGATATAAGGAGACCAATTTCCCCTGTATTTTGCATCGTGTGTAGCCCATTTACCACGGTTAGGAAACGCCCATACGGTAGTTGTTTGGAGTTCAAAATTTTCGGGTTGTAAAGGGGTGTTTTTTCTCATATTAATCCTCAACAAGTTCTGGCGGAACTGGCAAACCAAGTCTGTGAAGCGGAACATACTCAAAATAATAGTCGCAACCTACCGAATGAATATAATCAAGCACGTCTTTATACTTTTCATCTCTAAACCAGTCATCCAACAAATAAATATATTCTACATCAATATTAGCGGGTGACATAAGTTTTTTATACTGTTTTTTCTTAAAATCACAAGTCTGCAGTTTTTCATCAACAGAGCCTGCTATTTGTTGGTGTTTGCATTCGATAATAAACAGGGTGTTATTAAGCAAGACAAATATACTATCGTCCGGAAGCAATTGTTTAGATATGTATTTTCTCCAATCAATCCCTAGGTTTCTTAAAAATATATTATAAAACTTATGTTTTTTATAAACCTCTGCGACTTTTTGGCCGTTATAGAACACGTCACAATCAATTACATCATAGTGAGGTTGAGTGCTTAAAAATACCGATAAATCAGTCTTTCCTTCGAAAATCAAACCCGTACGTGTATTTCCTCCACCTTTTCCACCTTTAATCATACTTCATCTCCTATTTTGACACATTTATTCAATATTTATAAAAATGATAGATTCTTTTATGGCCCATTTTCCCGTTTTGCTAACAAAAGCGTTGTCTTGGGTTATAAGGCCGTTTTTACGATATATTTCGGTTACTCCGCCCAAATATCTGCGCTGCTTGTCAAACTTCAAAGTGTATTGTTTGCCATTTATTATTACCAATACAGATTCAGTATCATTAGAAATACTGTTTTTGATTATTTGAGGAACAACAAGAATACGTGCTCGAATATCATTTTGCGTTATGGTTCGCTTTACTAGATAATCTGTGACGAATACGTTATTGTCAATTATTTGTGGCTGAGAGCTTGTAATCAACTCATAAATGTTTTCTTTTGAAAATAAAGGCTTAAAATTAAAACCAATATTATTTTCAATGCATAAATTTAACAGCTGAATTCCGTCGATAAGAATAACCGGCATATTTGGGTTGTCGGTAGCTTCTTTAATTGCGGCGGGAGTAAATGATGAAGTTGTAATAAATATATTAACATAATTATTACTTAATATATTGCCGTTTTTGTCCCGCTTTGTAGTTCCTTTTAAATCTCTTATCTCGCTAGGTCCAACTTTGTTATTTTTATTATATCTTTTGGCTTGAATATAATAATTTGTAGTGTCTGTTCCATTTATATCAAAACCTCTTTTTATGCAGGTAAGATCTATGCCTTGGTCACCAACATACTTTGTTGTTACAACCTCTTCAAATCCTAATTTAGATAAAAACGAACTCAAAAAAAGTTCAAAGTCTCGTCCTGTTGCGAAGCAGGAAAATAAAGCATCCAAATATGTTTGATATTCGTTTTCAGATAATTCAATGATGTTCATAATGTTCTCCTAGCATAGTTTGTAATCAATAGTTCCTTGATTTTGCCACGTGACGAGCCTCTGCTGTTTATCATACGAGAAGCATCAACTCTTAATATTGTAAAATCTGCATACAAGTCATCAAAGAAATTATCATTTTCATCAACATTATGAGGATCGGAATTACTTAACATTACCTTTGCACCCATAGCCGATAGTTCTTTATACATATTAGCAAGTTCGATTTGATTTCTGTCATTGAATTGCTCTTCCGTGTAGGACGTGAAGCCCGAAGTAGCATTCAATGGTCGGTATGGTGGATCGATATATACAAATGTGTTTTCGTCGGCAAAATTCAAGACATCGTGATAATCGCAAGAACGAATGATAACATTTTGGAGAGTCTCGGAAATTTTGAGCAGGTTATCTATATCACAAATGGTTGGAGATAAGTGCTTGCCGAAAGGTACATTGTAATTTCCCTTTCTGTTAACTCGTTATAATCCGTTAAAGCAGGTCTTGTTTAGGAATATGAACAAAGCCGCCTTTTCGATACGGGAGTCATCAGTCAAACATAGGGAGTTGTATCTGTCGCGTTGCTCGTAGTAATACGTTTGCTTTTCTTCTGTATCTATAAAAGAATTGTATTTGTTTTGCATTTCAGCAAGCATTTGTATTAACTCGCCACAATAATCTTTAATAACATAATAAGCATTGATAAGTTCTTTATTGTTGTCGCAAATATATACTTCCTCGAAAGAGTATTCGGAAAGGAGTGCGAACAGCAATGCTCCACCGCCGACAAAAGGCACAGCATATTTAGTAATTGTCGTACCTATTCCTGCGGGCAAGTTACTCTTTAATATCTCTAAAAGTTGTCCTTTGCCACCAGCCCATTTTACAAAAGGACGAGCAGAGTCGGAGTGTTTAATCGGCTTTGCTCTTCTTGCGTCTTCAGGCTTTTTTGCATCACGGGGAATTATCCACATATTTCCAAGCATAGCAACATCGGGTATTCTATTTTCGGCACAAAGTATTGACACACGCCTTTGAGATATGTTCCATTTTTCTGCCGCTTCTCTTGCAGTTATGTATTGTAGCATAGTCACTCCTTAAAACATCTTTGTTTTAATTATATTCTAAATCTCGAACAATGTCAAGATCCAAAAGTAAATATTGCAAAAATTCCCCCAACTATTTAACAGTTGGGGGGCTGAATTTATTTTGCGTACCGTTTGCTGAATTGTGAACTGTCAATTTTCCATTTCAATTGTCAATCGCTCTTTCTGCGTACACCTCTGCAAGTCGGTGGGGGTAGTCGGTCATAATTCCGTCTGCACCTATGTCTATAAGGCGACGCATCTCGTCCTTTTCGTTGATAGTCCAGTAGTGGACGGCAAGGTTGTGGGCGTGGGCGTTATTCACAAGACCCTCGGTAGAGAGCGAGAAGCCGTACTCCTCGGTGGGAAGTTGGAAAACACACATCTCGTCGGCAAAGAAACGGTCAAGACCGAGCAGGAAAAGAATATAATAGCGGATAACTCCGTCGGTGCCGGGGGAGAACATAAAGCCATCAGGGACTTTGCCCTCGGATTTTAGCTTCTTCATTTCTTCATAAATCTCGCCGTGGAAACTCGCGCAAACCACACGGTCGAAGGCATCATGCTTTTCGAGTAGGTCTATTACTGCCATAAGGCAGGCAAGTCCTGTTTCGCCACTCTGCTTTATCTCCACGTTAATTCGGTTTTCGGGGAAAGAGGTGATAAGTTCTTCAAGGGTTGTGGCGAGGAACACCTCGTTATCCCTCGGTGTTATTCCCTCGGGATATTCTACGTCGGTGGGGTATTTATTAACTCCGTCAACATTGAAATGTACACGCTCGCTACCCTCGACGAGAATACCATTTTTTGTTTGGTTGGTGTAGCCAAAGTCCACACGCTCGGATATCAGGTCGGAATAGTTCCAGTCGATTATATTTCCCGTGACATTGGTTTTGCGATCGAGGGTGGTATCGTGGGAGAGGATAACAACACCGTCCTTGGTAATGCTTACGTCGGTTTCCATCATAAC
>JAZSMN010000209.1:0-10025 GCA_045535925.1 Eubacteriales bacterium | reverse complement strand
ATTTTTCTTTTTTGGGTAGTTTCTTGCTCCCGACAAGCCTTTTGTAGGTCGGTTGTCCCTATGGGACAGGCCTTTTTAGTTGCATGCCCTTGTAGTTATAGGTTATCGTGTATTTGCCGGTGCCACCGTCCCGGAGGTCGCCCTTGTAGATGCTGTTACACCCCGACTGTGCGCCTCGGTATTTGATACTCGATAGGCTCTCACACCAGGCGAAGGCGGACTTGACGATAGAGGTAACACCGCTGCCGATTATGACCTCGCCAAGGCTCAGGCATCCATAGAATGCATACTCGCCAATTGCTTTAACAGGCTTACTGTTGTATGTCTCTGGGATTATAATGTCGGTATCAGTACAAGTCCCCATACCAGTAACTATGTAGTATGTTTCGTCCGCAGAAGGTTCGTATTTCAAGCCCTCGGATTCAACTAGCTTATCGGGTTCAACAGGGGGTGCCAGGCTCTTAATCTGGCTCGGAGGGGGCGGATGCCCCCTTGATTTCTACCTTGTTGCCGTTTGTCACTATTGTACAGCCGTCTGCGAGAATAATATTGCTCGAAGTGAAGGAGTTGCCGGAGAAGGTATAACCATAGTTAGTGAAGGTACAGCCTGCACCAACGATAATGGTACCGCCGCTAAGTTCGTTACCATTGAGGTAGTAACCATTGAAGGAGCAGTTTTCGAAGCTCAAGGTGCCAAGATAGTGGTCTCTGAGTTCGGATTCAACGAAGAAGTTGCTTATGCTGGAGCTGTCAATCGCGTTAAATGTAGTGCCGGTTACCACAATGCTCGAATTAGAGGAGTAGGTACCAACCAAGGTTTCTCTGTCAATAATGTTTTTACCATATACTGTACAGCCCTCAATCTTAGCATTGAGCTTAACAACGGTATTTGCGTTAATCGCATTGAGTCTAAGCAGACCGTATCTTGCAGGGTAAATTGTGCAATAGAGGTATTCTACTGTAACCTCTGCAGTGTCACGGTGGACAGCCACGATTTGCTGCTCGCTGTTTGCGGTAGGACAGGTAACAGTGAGGTTGTTCTTATACTCTCTGCTTCCGATAACGATTTTGCCCTTCGTGTTTCTTCTTGCCAAAATACCGTCGTAAAGTTCGAGTTCTCCGCCAGGAACGGAGGAATAAATCTCAAGGGTATAATGAGTTGCATACATCCACAAGGGGGCACCTGCTTCAAGAGTGAGTTTGTTACCATTAAGGTCTATTTTAACAGTTGTGCCAACCGGGTATTCGAACCAGAACTGAGAGGTCGTTTTGAGGTTGCTGTTGAATGTAAAGACAATTTCTTTATTATTGTATGAGGTGCCATTATACTCACTAAATATATCGCGGAATTCGGTAGTAGAATAGTCTTTAAAGAATTTGCCGTCAACAGTGACTCGAACAGTTACATTATCAGGAATTGCAGGAACATCAGGCTCTACTGGAACATCAGGCTCTTCGGGCTTGGGATCTACAGGCTCTTCATCAGGCTCTTCGAGCGCGGGATTTTTAGGCCAAATTGTAGGCACACCATCTTCGTAGTGCCACCAGTTGCCCGCTGTTGTGGGCTCTGTTTCGATGTAATAGTAGCGTGTGGCATTTATAAGATAGTCGTTGCTAGAACCGATATCTATCGAATTCCACTGGATTTTTGTGCCACAGTAGTAGATGGTTGCAAGGCTCTTACAACCAGAGAACGCATCACTACGAATGCTCGTAACACCATTTCCGATAACAACGCTTGTAAGGCTCTGGCATCCATAGAAGGCTTCCTCGCCAATTTCGTTTACACTCTCGGGGATGGTTATATTGGTAAGGGACAGACAGCCGATGAAGGCGCGTCGACCGATGCTAACAACACCCACGCCCAGGTCAAGCTTTGTAAGGGACGAGCAGTAGGAGAATGCGTAGGAGTCGATAGCCACCACACTCTCTGGTATAGTGATATTTGTAAGCGAAGCGCAGTAAGCAAAGGCAAATCTGCCGATATACTCCACATTTTCGCCAATTACTATACTACCGAGGTTTTCACAGCCGTAGAAGGCACCGTCGCCGATAGCCACCACACCGGAAGTGAGGGTGACACTCGTCAGGTTCTTATAGCCAAAGAAGGCGTAGCCATAAATTTCGTATTCCTCACCAAGATAGCTCTCGGGAAGGGTAATGGCGGTGTCACTACCTGTATAGCCTAACAGATAGTTCACTCCACCCGTGCTTATGAAGATAAAGTCGCCCTGGCTCGATACCGAGCTGCTGCCACTGTGCACCACCTCTGCATAGTATCCTATCTCGCCGTGGCCCATATCCCCCTTGGAAATATCAAGAGAGGATTTGTTTATTACCTCGACCAGCTTGTGGCAGAAGGCGAAGGCCTCGTCACCAATCTCCTTCACACTCGCAGGGATAACTACACTTACTAAGCTTTCGCAGCCAAAGAAGGCATAGGGGCTAATGCTTGTTACACCATAGGGGATAGCTAACTCGCATACTACCTCATCACCGAGATACAGCGACGCACCATTATAGAGAGGAGAGGAGGAATAAGAGCCAAAGGAGATATTGCACCAAGCGGCTATGTCACTAATATGCACCTGCTTGAGATTTGTACAAGATAGGAAGGCGTCCTTGCCTATACTTGTCAGATGACCATCGATAGTCACACTCTCCAGCAAGTAGCAGTCTGCGAAGGCAAAGCTACCTATACTCCTTGTGCCCTCGGGGATGGTTATGTCTTTGAGCGCGGTGCAATAAGCAAAGGCGTTTTCGCCAATGCTCGAAACACTATTGCCCATCACCACCCTCGAAAGAAGGGGACAGCTATAAAACGCAAATTCACCGATATCACTTACTCCGTCGCCTATTACTACATTAAGAAGCGCAGAGCAGAAGGAGAAGGCAAATCTGCCAATAGTCTTTACATTCTTTGGAATTGATATACTTGTAAGCGAAGAGCAGGAGCTGAAGGCATCCTCGCCGATAGAAACAACATTCCTGCCTATTTCCACACTCTTAAGCGCGGAGTATTCGTAGAAGGCATAGGCGGAAATAACAGTTATACTATCGGGGATTACTATGTCGGTGGCGAGCTTACCACCTATGTAGAGGTCCGCCCCTTGCGAGAGGGGGTTGGCGGTGGAGCTTTCGAAGCTTATGTTACACCAGGCTTCGATATCGCCAATATACACACTCGAAAGAGTCGAGCAGCTCTGGAATGCATTTTTGCCGATACTCTCTATACTACGGGGGAACGACAGGCTCGTTATATGCGAGCAATATGCAAAGGCATTCTCGCCGATAACCTTGACGCCCGTAGGTATACTTAAGACCTCAAGCCCCGAGCATCTGTAAAAGGCATAGTCGCCTATCGCCACAGCACTCTCGGGTATAGACACGGTCTTTATAGACGAGCAGCCATAGAAGGCGTAGTCGCCAATATTCTCCACACCTTCGGGTATAACAAGGTTTGTCAGGAGCGCGCCGTTAAGATAGAGCGATGCGCCTTGATATATGGGGTTGGAGGTATGGGAGGCGAAGGAGATATTGCACCAAGCCTGGATGTCGCTTATATATACATTCGCTGTTTTTGTAGAGGAGAGGAATGCACCTTCGCCAACGCTCTTTAGACCCTTGCCAATTGTCACGTTTTTAAGAAGCGAGCAGCCTGAGAAGGCATTTTTGCCGATATTCTCTACACTATCCCCAAGCTCGAGTGCGCCAAGACGCGAGCATCCAAAGAAGGCATACTCACCGATAGTCACCACACTGTTTGGTATAGTGATGCTTGTGAGGGATGAGAGGTTGTAGAATGTATAGGGGTTAATGCTCTTTACACCGTCGGGAATAATAAGAGCCTCGACCGGTTCGCCAGCCACGTACAGAGATGCACCCTGGGAGAGCGGGTTTGCGGTATAGGATGCGAAGGAGATATTGCACCAGGCTCTGGTGTCGCTAATATATACGTCCGTAAGGGCAGAGCAGCTGAGGAAGGCATCCTCGCCGATGCTTGTAATACTTTGAGGAAGGGTTATGCTTCTAATATTCGAGGAGTCGTAGAAGGCCTCCTTGCCGATAGTCCTAACACCCTCGGGGATAACTATGCTACCAAGCATTGTGCAATGGTAGAAGGCGCGCTCGCCAATAGCACTAACACCGCTTCCAAGCTCGATGCTTGTAAGGCGAGAGCAATAGTAGAATGCACCATACAATAGCTCGCCGCCCGTCACCTTTACACTCTTAAGCGAGGAGGGGATGTAGTAGGTTGCAAATTCTGTGGGGGAGTAATACTGCTTTGTCAGGACTCCACCGGAAAAGCCCGTGGTACCAAACAGATAGCCAAGCAGGGTGGAGGCGCTCGCCTCGGTGGCGCCAATGCTCGCACCAACAAAGGGGATAGTCAGCTTCTCGAGTTTCGTGCAACCCGACAAAACCCCAGGTCTAATCTCGGTTACATAGTTGGGAATGGAGATTTCCTTTACGGTTTTGTCCTTTATACCTACAAGGATGCAGCCCGTGTCGGTAAACTGAAGCTCCAGGTTTAGAGGCTTTGTGTTTTGGTCAAACCTTGCCTCTATGTCATATTCCATAACTATCGAGAGGGAGCTGGCCGTGCTTATAAGTGTTTCGCCTCTATACCAGCCCAGGAATTCGTATCCCGGTAGTGCTGTGGCGGTGACACTTACATATGCCCCGTACTTAAATTCGCCTGTGATAGACAGCTCTCCGCCCTCGGGATTTTCGTTAGAAATAGTGTAGGTGTTTCTTATGTAGTAGAGCTGAAGCACCAAAGAGCCGTCGGCTAACACGTTTGCGCGAAGAGTACTGTTTTCGGTATCGAGGGTAAAGAAGGCGTACTCCTTTTTCTCAGCCGACACCGTGGTCGCGGTGGTGCCTGTAAGACTCTGGCTCTCGACGAGAGTGTACTCGTCATTTTTAAGATTTTGTAAATAGTATTCGACCCTGTACGGAGTGTTGGGGTCTGCCTCCCATTTTGCGGTCGCAATGATATTCCTTGTTATAGGAGTAGAGAAGTCATAGCTCCAGCCGAGGAAGATATATCCCTGGCGTGTTGTGGAGGGCTCTGTGGCATAGGCACCCTTTGGTACATACTGGGTTTCGACAGCGGTACCGCCACCCGTGTTAAATTTTACGGAATATACGCGGGTAAACTGGATAGTTACCGTATAGGTGGTCTTGGTATTGTCGCGGTGGGTCAGGTGTATGTAGTAGGTATTTGTGCCGTCGGTGAGGGTCACATTTTTGGTGGAGATGGTATTATTACCCTGGGCATCCGAGCTTAAGGTCCAGCTACCCTGGTTTGTTACCGTGATATCCTCGCCAAAGTTAAATTCGGCGACAGTATCGGTAATGCTACCGACAAGAGCCGTGCCGTTTAAAGTCAGGGTTTTAGAGGACAATACCGACTTTTCGTCCAGCTTTGGTATGACCTCTTGTGCAACAATCACTATACCACATACCGAGCAGTGCGAGCCCTCGGTAAGACCCGTAGTAGTGTAGGTTGGCTCGACACGGGGGTCGGTTACGGGTGTGTGTGTTGTAAGCTTGTTTATGCTTTGTATTGCAAGCACTTGTTTACAAACCGAGCACTCCTTGTGCTGTGTTCCCGCTTCTTTACAGGTCGGGGCTTTGCCAATAATCCAGTCGGTGGATGTGTGCGCCTTCTTGGGTATTTCCTTGTTTGTTCTCGATATCTCTATTTTACATACCGAGCAATAAACAACCTCGTCATAGTGACCGAGTGCGTTACACTTGGAGTCCACCTCATTCTCGATTACCGCATCCGCAGGGGTGTGGGTGGTGAGCTTTGGAATGCTTTCGGTTTCAAGCACCTCTTTACAAACCGAGCACTCCTTGTGCTGTGTTCCCGCTTCCTTACAAGTAGCATACTTATCCACAATCCAACCAGTAGAGGTGTGCTCCTTCTTGGGTATTTCCTTGTTTGTTCTCGATAGCTCAATTTTACATACCGAGCAATATACAACCTCGTCGTAGTGACCGAGTGCATTACACTTGGAGTCTACCTCGTTCTCGACTACCGCATCCGCAGGGGTGTGGGTGGTGGATTTTTCTATTATCTCGCTCTCGAGCACCTCTTTACAAACCGTGCACTCCTTGTGCTGTGCACCCTCTTCCATACAGGTCGCGGGAGTGTCCACAATCCACCCCGAGGGGGTGTGCTCCTTCTTGGGTATTTCCTTCTCGACTCTCGAAAGCTCCTCGTCACATACCGAGCAGTATACAACCTCGTCATAGTGACCGGTCTCGTTACACTTAGAGTCAACCTTGTTTTCTATTACCGCACTCGCAGGAGTATGGGTATCGAGCTTGGCGATGCTCTCAGTTTCGAGGATTTCTTCACAAACCGAGCACTCCTTGTGCTGTTCGCCCTCGTCCTTGCAGGTGGGTGGGACGTCAACAATCCAGTCCGAGCAGGCGTGTCCTGTCGCAGGTATGCTTTCGGTAATCTTTTCGCCGCACCAACAACTACGAGCCCTGCTACCATCCTCGGTGCAGGTGGGCTCCTTTGTCACCCTCCCCACACCATAGCTATGCTCGTGGGTGCAAGAAGCAAGCGATAGTACAAGCCCTATAACAAAAAGTAAAGCCGCAATTTTCTTCATAACGAACTCCTCCTGTGACTTATCAAGACATTTTGTCCATATTTTGAAAGTGTTTCCTATTTTAATTATAACACAATTAATAAATAAAGTAAATATGTTAGACTGTAGTCAATTTGCACATAAAAAGGACAGTCACTTTGGTGACTGTCCCGAAAAGTTGATATTTATATAGTTTTTGTCTATTTAAGGTCGTCCATAGACACTGTCGCCTCGTGGACGATAGGCTTCCATTCAACCTCGCGCTTAAACAGAGCGACAAAGGCGATTGGAATAAAGGAGAACATAAACAGGGGGAAGGTAAACATATACAGTATCTTCTTGAAGGCGGATGCCTTTATATGCTTCCATTCCGAAACAGTGAGCACAAATCCAAATATCCAAAGCGCACCATACGCACCGCCAATGCTGATAGCCATGCCGAGAAGTATCGAGGGAATGGATTCGCCAAAGCAGGCAGAAACAACCGAGCCAACGAGGTTAAGAAGCACTGCAAGTATCGACAGGAAATAAGCAGGGCCGATACACATCGCCATATCAAAGCAGGAGAGGAAGTTCTTAGAGAAGATGCCTTTAAACAAATCGGCGCCGTACTTTGTAAGCACCTGAAGATATCCCTTGCACCAACGCAAACGCTGGTTCCAAGACTGTCCAAACTTGGTGGGCTGGTCGTCGTAGAAGCGCGCTGTGTCGCAGTAGCCCATCTTTGTTCCGTTTATAGCATTGTAGGTGGTAAACTCGCCGTCTTCTACAAGGGTGTGGAAGGGCCAGCCGCCGCCAATCTTTTCAAGAATTTCCTTCGAGAACATAAATCCGGTTCCTGCAACAAAGGTACAGCCACCGATAGCCATTCTCGCACGGTTGAGGAGTATGAGGTCACGCATAAAGCACATGCCCTGACCTGCAGAGAGCCAGTTGTCACCGTAGTTTTTGGAGTTACGGTAGCTTGTTACAACATCGTATCCCTGGCTAAAGGTCTTGTTAATCTCGGTAACAAAGTCGGGCTCGACCAGGTTGTCCGCATCAAAGATGAGGTAGGCATCATATGTATCCTTGCCAAAGTCCTCGGCAATTTTCTTAAGTAAGAAGTCGACGGCAAAGCCCTTGCCGACCTCCACCTTGTTAAATCTCTCGTAAACTATTGCCCCTGCTGTCCTCGCGGCCTCTGCGGTGGAGTCGGTGCAGTTGTCGGCAACGACAAATACGTCCAGCATATCCTGGGGATAGTCCTGGTTTTTCAGGCAGGAAATCAGTCCCGGAATAACGTTTTCCTCATTTCTTGCCGATATCATAACCGCAATTCGATTAATTTTCTTTGCCTCGGGATTTTTCTTTTTTGCAAGGTAGGAAACAAAGATATACACTATCTGGTACAGATAGCACATACCTATAAGTCCAATAACAACTATGTTGAGAATTGTAAAAACTGTCATAAGTAGTCACTCACTCTTTTGGTTTATTTTGTCCCATTCAAAGTAATTTTAGCACACAAGAGTCAAAAAAGGAAGGGCTTTTAGAAAATTTTAATATTATTTAAGTTTATTTGCATATTTTTGTGGGAAAATAGCCAAAGAAAAGCAAAAAGTTTATTAAGTAGGGGTTATTTTGCCTTTTGCTCTTGATTTAGGAAGAGAAGTGTAGTAAAATATTAGAAGATAGCAATAGCTATTTTGGCAAATAGACATAGATTAGAGTAGGACCAAAGGGCTTTTATCGGTTTTATAGAACAAATGACGAGGCCCCGAAAGGAGGAGAGAGCGTGAGCAAGAGAATAAATGAAAACTTCCTAAAGATTTTTATGGATATAGACAGGCTTTGCTGTGACAAGTTTGGTCTTGTTACCGGTGGTGTTACCGAATATATCAGCCGCCTTAACAACGCTCGATTTGCCCCTGACCGTGACGACGTTTTGCCAAAGCTTGTTAGGTACAGAAATTTGAGAAATCGCTTTGCTCACGAGCCTGATGCGGTTCGCAAGAGCGACGAGCTCGCGGGCGATGACATAAGATGGATTACCAGGTTCCGCACCGACCTGGGACGCAAGAGAGACCCTATTTCTAAGTATCTTCGCCAGGCTTCGCGCTATGCCTTCTTCCGCAAGCTGCGCAACATAGCTCTTGTGGTGCTTGGCATCGCCGTAGTGGTGCTTGGTGTAACGGTATATATTCTTTGGCCGAAGTAAGGTAGAAAAAATGAGATGTAATTATCACAATCATACATTCCGCTGTGGCCACGCCTGTGGTACAGAGGAGGAATATATCAAGAAGGCAATATCCGAGGGCATCCGTGTACTTGGCTTTGCCGACCACACCCCCTACATATTCCCAAATGGGCACGTTTCCTCCACCCGTATGGCAATTTCCGAGATGGGCGACTATTTTTCCACCCTGCTCGCTCTTCGCAAAAAGTACAAGGGCTATATAGATATATACATTGGCTTTGAGACCGAGTACTATCCGGACTATTTTCCCGCACTCCTCGAGGAGTATCGCAAGTATCCCCTCGACTACCTTATCCACGCGGGGCACTACATTGGCCACGAGGGTACAGACGACTGCTTCTACGCCTTTGAAAAGACCGAGTCGGCGCGCCGTGTAACCGCCTATGTTGATATGCTTATCGCGGCGATGGATACAGGCAGATATTCTATGCTTGCCCACCCCGACCTTCTTAACTTTATTGGTGACCGCGACCTGTATAGACAGGAGTTCGCGCGACTTATCACCGAGGCCAAGAAGAGAAATATGCCCCTTGAAATAAACCTAAATGGTATAAGGGACAACAGATATTACCCCAGGGCAGACTTCTGGGAGATGGCAGGCAGAATTGGTGCCGATGCGGTGCTTGGATTTGATGCCCATATGCCAAGACACGTGGCAGATCAGGGTGATATTCTTGCTGGTATGCGCTTTGCTGACAAGTATGGTGTGAACCTGCTCGACGAGATTAAACTGATAAACCCGTTGTTCTAACCCAAAAGGCGACATAGCCAAAAGATTAGAGTAAAATTAAAAAAGTAGAATAACAAAGAGGTATTATGCAAGCCATAATACCTCTTTTAATATACCTCGCACAGCGAGATATCATCGCGAAGCGATTTCATCCACCTTGGTGGATATCATCCGTCTTTGACGGATATCATTTTGGTGCACCGCCTTGCCCTCGTAGGGACCGGCGTCCCCGACGGTCCGTGAAAAGAGTGAAATTTTGCCTTTGGCAAAGTTGTAAGATTATCGTAGGGGCGAACTGCGTTCGCCCGAAAAGGCTCCTTCCGGGAGGGAGCTCCCGACGCAGTCGGGTGAGGGAGCCTGCGTGAAGTTATCCATAAGGTCGAGCGTTAGTGAGAAAATATGCATTCCTTCATTTTGAATTATGCTTTATTATTTCCCGCTT
>JAZSMN010000042.1:0-3861 GCA_045535925.1 Eubacteriales bacterium | reverse complement strand
CTACCCTTTAAGGTCGTAAGGTCGGTTATGCGAGAGGTGGCTTCCTCTTTTTCCTTGAAGGCCGCATCCTTCCCCTGGCTTTTCTCCTCGAGAATGGGGTGATTTTGTTCGCATTCGCGGATTTTGGTATCAAGGTCATCTATTTGTGTTTCTGCCTCAGCCTTTATTCTTTCCTGCTCGCTGATACTACTATCAAGTTGAGCGCGCCTTGTGGTTAGTCGGTCAAGTCGCTCGTACTTTGGAAGGTCAAGAGCGAGCCTCTCTGCCTTTTGCACCCCTACTTCCCTCTCGGCCACAAGCTCCGGGCGCTTCTTTTGCTCTTCCTCTGCCTTGTCCCTCTCCGCAGTGGCGGTTTCCAAGGCCTTTTCTGCCTTTTCCCTCTCAGAGAGGAGTGTTGTCCTCGCCTTTGCTCTATCTAAAAGCAGTTCTATCGAGGTAAGCTCCTTGTCTATGCCTTCTATCTCGGCATCTATGTGCGTCTTTTTCTCGGTGTCTCTCTCTATCTGCCTCGACAAAATCTCCAAGACCTCGTCCACTCGGCTGACAAGGGCGATAGGCGAGCCCGAAAGAAGCTCTTCTACCAGTTCCTTTCCCTCGCAGTCCTCGGCTATGGTAGTGGTGGCGAGCCTCTCCTTTATTGCCTCGGCAATTCTTTGGCGGTCGGCATCGAGGCTTCTCTCCATATCCTTGACCCTCGAGGCGAGTCTATCATAGTTGCCTGTGTGGAAAATGCTGCTAAAAATCCTTTTTCTGTCATCGGTGTCAGCCTTAATCAAGCGGAGAAATTCGCCCTGGGCAATCATCGCAATCTGCATAAACTGGGCCCTATTTACTCCGAGAATTTGCTCTATTCTACTGGTAACATCCTTAATCTTGGTGACCACCGAGCCGTCGGGCAGAGTCAGGGTCGCATCCGCGCCTGTGGTGGTTGTACCGCCGCCCCTCTTCTTTGGGCGCTCGTAGGTGGGATTTCTGTTTATCCTATATTCCTTGCCCTTATGCAAGAAGGTCAGCTCCACAAAGGTAGGGGTGTCGGGGGAGGCATATATAGACCTTAACATATCACTTTTGCGCATTTCACCGCTTGCCTCGCCGTATAGCGCAAAGGTAATCGCATCAAAAATAGTGGTCTTGCCAGCGCCTGTGTCACCTGTTATCAGGTATAGCCCACCATCGCCGAGAAGCGACATATCCAGCGTTATTTCCTCGGCATATGGGCCAAATGCCGACATTATAAGCTTTATTGGTCGCATTATTCTGCCCCCCAAATCTCTTCAATCAATTTCTCCACTATGGCGGTCTGCTCCTCGCTCATATCCTTACCGTTTCTTAAGCTATAAAACTCACTGACAAGGTCGAGGGGCGAGCGGTTGTTTATATCGACCGTCCCCTCCAATTTCCCGATATTTCTCGTGCGGGTGTTGTCATAGCGGAGCTCCATAATGTTTGGGTAAAACGTTCTTAAGCCTGCTATTGCATCGGGAATCTCTTCCTCGTCTGTTAGTGTAACACGGACAAAGGACTCGCGGTGGCTCGCATCCTGTCTTCCGCTCGACATAATTTCGGCATAGCTTCCCCTAATACAAACCATATCGCGCAGGGGGGTAAGGGGGATTTCTTCTATCTGTACATTTCCCTTTTCCTTTAGTGTGACTATGGTAAGGCTCTTTTTGTGCTCGGCCTCGGAGAAGGAATACTTAAGAGGTGCGCCACAGTACCTGACCCTCTCGGTAGAGCTTTGTGGTCTATGGATATGACCAAGAGACACATAGTCAAAGGGCGAAAATACCGACGCGTCCACATTGTCAAGTCCGCCGACACTTATGTCCTCGGTGTCGCTCTTCTCTGCCCCTGAGACAAACTGGTGGGCTATAAGCAGGTTTCTCTTACTCTCGTCGATATTCATATTCTCTATCGCCACTCGGACAGCATCGGTGTAGTCCTCTATCCCTGCCTCGGGGAAAACCCTGCGCACGGTGGCAGGCTTGACGAATGGGAGCATATAGATACAGCACTCGCCAAACTCGTCCGAGAGCGTCACGGGCTCGTATACACCGTTATACACCGCCGAGATATAGACTCCACTCGCCTCTATAAGTCGAGAGCCAAAGGCGAGGCGCTCGGGCGAGTCGTGGTTGCCGCTAATGACAAAAACAGGGATTTTTAGAGCCGAGAGGCCGACCAAAAACTCGTCAAAAAGAGTGACCGCCTCGGTGGTAGGCACACTCTTGTCATAGACATCGCCAGCAATAAGCACGGCATCCACTTTGTTTGCACCCGCCTCGGATATAATCAGGTCGAGGATATATTTTTGGTCCTCGATAAGCGATAATTCGTTTAACCTCTTGCCTATATGGAGGTCTGATATATGTAAAAATTTCATTTTCTATCCTTTATTTAGTATTATGTTATACAAATTCTTTCTATTTTTATTTTACCACTTTTCCTCCACCCTTGTCAACAAAGGGCGCCCCTTTTTGTAATAAAAAGGGCATCCAAAAAGGACACCCTTGAGAGTTTATTATTAAGATGCTTTTGCCTGTTATAAAGGCGAGGAGGTTTTTAAAAACTTGTCCTAAATAAGGCTTATTTATGGAAAAGCTTCTTGGTTTGGTATCTTGGCTCACAGGAGAGGTTTACACCAAGCTTACGGAATGTGCCCGCGTCCACCTGGGAGAGTATGACCGTGGAATGAACCTCTGCGTACTTAAGCATAGGGATAGCCTGCATAGCGAGGGCGGCCTTGGGGTTGCCCGCGACAGAGATAGCAAGGGCGATAAGCACCTCGTCGGTGTGAAGTCGGGGGTTGTGGTTGCCGAGGTTTTGTGTCTTAAGGACCTGGATAGGTGCGAGAATTTCGGGAGAGATAATGTCCTCGTCCTTGTCAATACCCGCGATAGCTTTGATAGCATTTAGAAGAGCGGCACTCGACGCACCAAGGAGCGAGGAGGTCTTGCCTGTAACTATCCTGCCGTCGTTAAGTTCTATTGCAACAACGGGGTTTCCAGTCTCTTCGGCCTTGGTAAGTGCGGCAGAAACACAGGGTCTGTCAAGCACGGGATCCAAGGATAGCCTACGCATAAGCATCTCTATCTTTTCGCACTCGGTCTCGCTGCCTGTACCCTTACGCAAGCTACATAAAGCATTATAATAACGGCGAATAATCTCCTGCTTTGCGGCGGCAGAGACCGCCTCGTTGTCATAGATACAGCATCCTGCCATATTTACACCCATATCGGTGGGCGACTTGTAGGGGCATTCGCCAAGAATCTCCTGGAGCATAGCGCGAAGGACGGGATAAACCTCCACATCGCGGTTATAGTTTACGGTGGTGACACCATAGGCCTCAAGGTGGAAGGGGTCTATCATATTTACGTCCGCGAGGTCGGCGGTTGCGGCCTCGTAGGCCAGGTTTACGGGGTGGTAAAGCGGAATATTCCATATGGGGAAGGTCTCGAACTTGGCATAGCCGCTCTTCTTCCCCTGCTTGCTCTCGTGGTATATCTGCGAGAGGCAGGTTGCCATTTTGCCAGAGCCAGGGCCGGGTGCGGTAACTATAACAACAGGGCGTGTGGTCTCGATATGCTCGTTTTTGCCAAAGCCCTCGTCAGAAACAATGTGAGGTATGTTATGAGGGTAGCCGTCTATGGCATAATGCTTGTACACCTTGATGCCGAGGTTTTCGAGCTTTGCCTTAAACGCATCGGACACAGGACTTGGTCTAAATCTGGTCATAACAACCGAGCCGACATAAAGTCCGTAGCCACGGAAGGCGTCAATAAGGCGAAGAACGTCAAGGTCGTAGGTAATGCCGAGGTCACCACGAACCTTGTTTTTCTCGATATCTGCGGTATTGATAGC
>JAZSMN010000079.1:0-6032 GCA_045535925.1 Eubacteriales bacterium | reverse complement strand
CAAAGGGCGAGGAAAACCCATCTCTTGAGTGCGTAAACCCCCATTGTCTTTCCCGCACAGAAAGAGGAATTAAAAAGCTCTTTGACGGCACACGCTGTATCTACTGTGACCAGACGGCGACAGAGATATAAGATAATATTTACAATGTATCGGCTTATATAAAAATTAACATGACGAAAGCCCCAAAAACAAAAACCCCGACAGATTTCAAAGTCTGTCGGGGTTTAACTCATGGAAAGATTAAATAGATTTGTTACCGTATCGAGGAATACATAATTCTCGTAGGGGCGAACTGTGTTCGCCCGGTTTTTGACAATCAAGGTTTTAGAGAATAATTAAATATTATAAACAAAACAGGGTGCTTGTTATAAGCAGGTATTCATATCACCTCGTAGGGGCGAACTGTGTTCGCCCGTGAAATACCTGTTTTTTATGAGTGAATACTTAGGATTTCAAACAATTAATCCTCTATATACAACTCGTCATAATACCAACAGATTGGATTTTCATAAATATACTTTGATCTGGTTTCAAAATCTTCCCTGTTTCTTATAACATGCTCCATGAAAGATTTCTGCCAAATTGGGTGTCCGATCTTCTTGGTAACCGCCCCTTTAAATTGCTTTATCATCCTGCTCACAGTGGGGGCGTCTTGTGGTTGTCCACTCTCCCCTCTTGATATAAAAATTAAAATGTGTAAATGGTTAGGAATGACAACATACGAGCATAATTCAACGGCATTATATGTTTTATGCCATTTTTCTAACTCTTCTAATACGATATTTCCTATATCAGATAGAGGTAGCTTTTTCGGGCGAACACAGTTCGCCCCTACGGAATACCACTCCACATCTTTAGGGCTTTGGGTTTTATTCCAAAAGTAATTCTTTCTTTTTTCGGTACAGATAGTTACAAAATACACCCCTGGAGAGCTGTAATCAAACCTCTTTAACCGTATATCTTTTCTTGCTGGTAGTTCTTTTTCTTTATCCATTTATCTTAACTTGTCTTTTCTATAACCCTCGCAAAGCAACCTGTGTAGGCGTCCGCGCTACTACTGGACAGTTTTGCGTGCAACCTTATTTCGGTCAATGCGCGACAATTTTCAAAGGCGTATGCGCCGATATATTTTACACTTTTCGGCATATCAATACTCTTTAAGCTAATGCAACCGGAAAAGACTTTATAGCCTATGCTTTGAACCCCCTCTGTCAGGGTTATCTTTTTAAGTCCAAAGCACATTTCAAACAGTGAATCTTCCAGTTCTTTCACACTCCCGGGTATCGAAATCTCCTTCAAAGAGGTACATGAACAAAAGGCTTTTTTACCAAGTTTATTTAAGGATTTTGGCAGACTCACGACCTTTATACTTGTTCCAAAGAATGCCGACTCTCCTATTTCATTAAGTGTGAGTGGCAGAATTACCTCTTTTAATCCCGAACGGCTGAAAACACCCATAGGCAAGGCTACAACACCCGACGGTATATCGACCGATGCAAGCTTTTTACACTCGGCAAAGGCATATTCTCCAAGCTCGACAAGCCCTCTTGGGATTTTTATTTCCGCAAGTCGAGGACAGGAATAAAAGGCAGATGAGCCGATTTCAAGAAGGCTATCGGGCAGGTCCACCTTTACAAGATTCCCTGAGTTGCTAAAGGCATTTATGCCTATTTTTTCAAGTCCTTCGGGTAGTCTGACCGTCCTTATCCTTGAATTCTTTGAAAAGACCCTCTCACCGATTTCCTTTACCCCAACAGGCACCGAAACCGACTCTTCCTTGCCAAGATATTCAAGAAGAACTCCGTCCTTGACACGAAACTCGGGCGGTATAACCACAGGCACGGCAGTAGGCTTTGCCTCTCTATCATCTGCAGAGAAAATCTCGCTAACAAGACCACCGCTAATAAGCTTTTTCGCCTTTTCTACACTCGCGGCGCTATCATCTATAATAAGGATAAAGAGAGCAACCGCCATTCGGGCAAAACCATCCGCCATCAGGGCGCGAGTGGTGAGAGTATATATCGCCTCATTTACCCGCAGCCTCTCGTTTTTGTCGGCATCCGTAAGAGCAAGGACAAGTCCATACCTTGCGCCAAAGGTGAGCATATTGCGCACCGCCTCGTACTTATCCCCTGGGAGAATGTCGGTCGATACAGCACAAAGCTTCTTTATGTTTGTGGGTGTAGCCCTACCATCGAGCTCCCCTCTAAAATATCCACCGAGCCTCTGCCCCGCTTCGATAATTATGTCTTTCATAAAGTAACCTATTGTTTACATTTATTTGTTTTAGTGCCACCCTGTGTTATATTTTCCTTAACAGAGTGGCACATCTTTGTCACCCTAGCCTTAGTGCAAATCAGCTTTGTACAAGGAGCAAACGACCGATTTATATCTTCTTGACGGGTCGCTTGTCAGGATTCCAAGGCAAGGTCCTAAACATATCAATAACGCTTAAACCACCATTTTTGTATATAGTAAGTTTGGGACACTCGCTAAATGCAGCATATCCAATGTCAACATTTTTGCCATGGATTTTGACCTCGGCAAGCTTTGCACACTGGTAGAATGCAGTAGAACCAATTTCGGTCACACTTTCAGGTATGTCGATAGTTTTAAGCTTCGGGCAATACCAGAATGCACTACCACCAATAGTCGATACATTTTCTCCAATGCTAACACTTGTGAGCTTGTCACAATGGAAGAACGCCTTTTCGCCTATTGTATCAACTCCATCACCGATGGTAACACTAGTCAAGTTCTCACACCTTTCAAAAGCAGAGGCTCCGATATTCTCTACACCATCACCGATAGTCACTCTTTCAAGGTATGTGCAGTTTTCAAACGCACGATCCTCTATGTCGGTAACCTTGTCACCGATAATTATCTCTTCAATATCCGAGCAGTTACCGAATGCACCGAAGAATATCTTGCCACCTGTTATAGTAACGGATTTTATCGACTGAGGAATGCAGCTTCCTATGCTTCCCTTTCCGTTGTCAAAATGCTGGGTTACATATTTTGCATTGTCGCCTGTGATAGTGTGATTACCAAATATAGCACCAAACACAGTGTTTGCACTCGCTTTCTTTTCAGAACTGCTTCTACCCACAAAGGGAATAGTCAGACTTTCAAGAGATGCACATCCATTAAAAGCAAATTCACCAATATAGGTAACTGTGTCAGGAATAACAATATTTCTAAGACCCTTGCAATCACGGAATGCAGATTCGCCTATGCTCCGCACACCTTTTCCAAGATTAACGGTTTTAAGTTTGGGGCAGTTATAGAACATGCCATCTTTAATTGTCGTAATACCGTTTCCAACAGTTACACTTTCCAGATTATCACAATGCAAGAATGCATACTCACCAAGTTCGGTTACATTGTCAGGAATGACAACACTTGTAAATCCATCACATCCAGAAAAAGCGCTTTTACCAATAGTTGTAACACTTATTCCAATATCAATAGACTTCAATGCTCGGCAGGACGAAAATGCTTCTTCTTCAATCACCTTAACACTCGCAGGAAGTGTAACATTTTCAAGAGAAGCACAGCTCGAAAAGGCTCTATCTTCTATCTTTTCTACCCCATCGGGAATATGTATGCTTTTAAGCTTACTACAACCGGAAAATGCATGCCATCCAATTTCCTTTACGCTATCAGGAACAGTCACGCTCTCGAGATTCTCACAGCCGTGGAAGGTGCCAGATTCAATTACAGCAACGCCCTCGGGAATAACAATGCTTTTAAGAGAGGTGCAACCGTGGAATGCGTTCGAACCTATGCTAACAACGCTGCTTGGGATAGTGATAGTTGCAACAGATGTGCAATTATGGAATGCATAAGAGTTGATTACAGTAATTGTCTCGGGAATAACTACGCTATGAGCCTTGCCGTGGTATTTTAAAAGAGTGTTGCCCGAAATTTCAAGGTCGGGGCCTTTATATTCATATCTTTGATTCTGGGGTTGAGTAGGCTGGGGTGTAGGCTGTGTGGGTTGAGGTGCAGGTTGAGGCTGGGGCTGTGTAGGTTTGGGTTGGGGTTGAGTAGGCTGGGGCTGGGGATTTGTAGGCTGAGGACCACCGGGTGTGAGAATGGAAAGTGCGTGCTGCTCACCATCGCTTTCACTTTCGCAAATCATAACAACCAAAGCGGCAGCACATACTGCATAGTTTTTTGTAAGCATCGCATTATTTATCAGCTCTCGTGCCACTTCTTCTGCACGTGCAGTCCACACGAGTTGGCTCTGTACATACTTTGTCAAGAGATGATATTTATCACAGAGTGCAAGGAGAGTCCTTACCTGTCCGTATCTCTCGCCACCAATCATGTCGGCAGCTGCTGCAACAATTTTCTTGGAATTTGCATCGGTCATTTGTCCACCGAGTTGATTTCTGTAAAACTCTCCAAGCTTGCGTCCTGATTCGATAATTATGTCTTTCATAACAAACCTCTTTCTATTTTGATGACTTTATTTATGTTTCGCTAACTTTTATTTGCATTTTTTGTTATACGGCCACCCGTGTTAAATTAAAGGTACGCAATGCCCTTGATTCCCTCGTCCCACATAGGCTCAAGTCTTGCGCCCTTTGACACAAGGATGGTGGCCGTGGCGCTGGTACACATATGGAAGGCATATGCGTCTATCGTTACGGTGGAGGACTTTATATCAATAGTCTTTATACCACGGCAACCCGAGAAGGCGTAGGGGTATATCCTCTGCGCTCCGTCTGTTATCACCACTTTTTCAAGCGCCCTGCACCCGACATAAGCATAGGAGCATATAGTGGGAAGTCTATCACCCACATATATACTACCCTTCAAGGCGTGGCAATTCGCAAAGGCGTACTCACGGACCACGTTAAGTGTGCCCGGCAAGGTGACAACCGAGAGTTTGGGGCAACGAGCAAAGGCATACTCGCCAATCTCCCTGACACCCTCTGGAATTTTTATTCTTCCTATATAATTATTAGAAGCAAAGGCATACGGACCTATCGAGGTCACACCCTTGGGAATTGTGGGAAACGCCTCTGTGCCGTTGTACTTTACGAGGACGCCTCCGCGTATGTCGTACAATGCCCCTGTCGTGCTGGGGCCACCGCTTGTGACGGTGATATTACCGCCGTTCCCTGTAACGGTTATGTTGCCGCCGACAGTTACTGTCGTGTTGTTATTATTTGAATTTATAGATATATTACCACCGCCACCCGACACGGTTACGCCATTTACGGTTATATTGCCACCGCCACCGGTTATGGTAACCGTGCCGTTGTTGGTAGTTACAACCCTCGTGTTGTTGTTAACGGTGGTGTTATTTGTATTTGTAATCGTAACATTATTTCTTGGTGGTGTGGGCCTTGGCGTAGGAGTGTTTTGTATCCTCTGCTGTATGGTAGGCTGTACAGGGGGTGTGGGGATATTTTTCACCCTCTGTGGAATGGTAGGCTGAGGCGTTGGAGTTGGCTGTGGAGTTATCGGTCTTGGCGTAGGCTGTGGAATTATAGGTTGGGGCTGGGGTGTAGGTACAGGGGTTATAGGTTGGGGAGTGGGCGTGGTATTTTGCACGCCGTCGACAAACCTCTCTATCTTTGCCACCTCCTCGTCGGAGGGGTGCATAACCACCAAGATTAGGGCAATCACCCTCTTGGCAAAGCTCTCGGCAATCATTTCCCTATTTATTAGCCTATCAAGAGCCGATGCTACAAGCAGGTTTATCGGGTCGCTCCCCAGCACAAGGCTCTCGTAGACACCGCTTCTGGTGCCAACAAATATCATTTTCCTGACCATTTCAAGACCGTCGCCGGGCAACAGGTCGGTGGACACGCTTGCCAAAAGGCGGAGTTCTTTTCTGCCAAGCTTAGATATTCCCTCGCCCTTCAAATAATCGGCAAGTTTTCTCCCCGCTATCACTATTTCCTTTTCCATTTCCTTCTCCAAAACAACTGATTATTTGACAAAAGCACAATATAGTACCTACATTGTGCTTTCCTTATTATTTAATAATATCTTACTCCGTTTACACCCTTAAG
>JAZSMN010000026.1:0-13361 GCA_045535925.1 Eubacteriales bacterium | reverse complement strand
CTTCGTAGCGAGGGTAAGGAATATGTTATGAAGGACGGCGACGTTGTCGAATTCCTCTTTAACGTTTAATTCTCTAACTTAATAGTCACAGGGGCGTCGGTATAAAATATCGATGCTCCTTTTTCTTCGTAATATTCTTTTACCTCGTTATTCATTTTGTACTGGTATCCGACAATTATCTTTTTTGCCGATGGGGCAAGTGTGTCGATATAGGTGGAATACCCACCTTTGGAGCCGACAATTATTGTTTGGCTATTTAATATCATGGCTCTCTTTGCCGTGGAATCTGCTTCAAATGCACCCTTTGAAAAATAGGAGTGGTAATTATCACCGTCCTTTATGGTATAGGCGAACAGGGGTGTTTTCTCATAATCATAGGTGCTTCGGTAAAAGCATATAAACTTCACTCGTCCTATACCCACACCCTCATCTAGTCCATAAAACTCAAGAGAGGTGCCATAAGAGGACAAAAGGTTAGAGAGTTGCTCTGCAAGGGCAGATTCCTCGTAGTTTAAAGGTGTCGGCAGGTATAATGTGTCGGTCTTGACACTTGAAATTATCTTTTCTGCATTGTTATATATAGATGAGGAGTAGGTTGGATATATAAGCTTGTTTATGTATACTATATTTTCTTCGTCGAGCCTTGATATTACATCATATTCCGAGTTGTTTGAGCCGCATATTATATCTACCTCTCCCTCCGACTTGACCAGTAGTGTATCACCGTCAGGCGAATAGATAAACTGCTCTCCACCCCTTGCCACATTGCCTAAAATAGTACAAGAAATGTATAGCAAAACAAGAATAGAGGATAGCGATATATAGAACACCTTTTTGTATTTTTTAAGCTCAAAGAGCAAAAAGACACATATTGTAAAGACAAGTAAAATGCCGAGCACACGCACCAAAACAAAGTCGGTGGATGCCGATGCCCAGGGGATATTTGCAAGCACTTCGGCTGTGGCATGGGTAACATCACAAATCAGGATAGCTACCTGCCCAAATAAGGGGATAAAAGCGCCAAATAATACAACAAAAAGCGAAATATAGATAAGAATCTGGCAAAGGAATGAAAATACAACCGTAGTAAGAAGCGAAAAGACCGAGGTCTCGCTAAAATACAGCATCGTAAAGGCGCTTGACATTCCTATGGCAAACACACTACACATAAGGAGTTGTAAGACAGTCTTACAGATTTTTACAATAGCCCTGTCATCCTTTTTAACATTGTCAAAGGTCTCGGCAAACAAAATTACGCCAAGTGTTGCCGAAGCAGAGAGCCAGAGCGATATATCAAAGGCCGCTGTCGGTGAAAAAGCGATAATTATAAACACGCTGATTGCCAGCGACGTCACACTATCCTTGGTGTACGAAGACAGGAACAGCAGGGAATATATAAGCAGCATAAGGCCTGAGCGCGTTACCGAAGGAGTAAAGCCTACCATAGCCATATAGAATATGGTAACCAGGGCACAGATGAATACTCGCGGCTTCTTACCCACCTTAAATATTTCGAGAAGCTTGGAGATAAAAGCGGTAAGTATCGCAAGGTGCATACCACTTAATGCAAGCACGTGCGAAATTCCAAGCCTTCTAAAGTTTAGTGAGGTGTTGTTAGATAGATTTGTGCGGTCACCCGTCAAAAGAGCGGTAAGAAAAGAACCAGTTTCGTTGTTTGTGTTGAGGTATAGACTCGAACTTATAAATAAGCGTACACCATCAACACAGTTTTCAAGGATATTCTTTTCTGTAAAGCCTAATATACTAACATTATTTATATCACTAATCTGTGCAGAGCATCCATTTGAGGTGTAATAAGAAGTATTGCCATCATCACCTAACAAACCAAAGCTCTCGATAGTACCATAAAAACCTATAATATGACCGTCAACAATTCCAGAGAGCACGTCCTTGCTACCGTTAACCAAAACCATATAGTTAGCCCTGTCGTTACCTACCAAACTCGTCTTAACAGTAATGGTAGAAGTGGTAACATCGGTGTGGTCGCTCGACAAGACCTCGCCCTCAAAATATAGAGATTTGTCGTGGTATTTTCTAGGATAAAATACCGAAGAAAACAAAATTCCAAGAGTGACAGAAATAGATAATGCTACGCAACAACATATGTAAAGAAGCTTTCTGCCCTTGATTTTATCCTTAAATATAAATATTAGTCCAATCATGCCCAGCGAAATTATAGCGATAGAAATTCTTGCTTCGAGTGCCAAGGGCATAAAAAGAGAGAAACCACCTATCATAATACATAGTATTAGGGCAAGTGGTCTTTTAAAAAACAGGTTCATATAAACCTCGTTATGTGATATATTTAAACCGATTTTTTCTCATAAATTTTGTGTGGAATTAATTAGCCAACGGTTGCAAAATCCTCATCGTTAGCAACTTCTTCCTTGGGGATTTCAACCTCCAAGTTTTCGACCAAAGGGGGCTCGGTATCTTGAACTGTTTCGCCATCTATTTGTTCGCAGGGCTGGTCAGCGCTAACTCTGACATCTGCAGATTCAATAATCTCGCAGCCCTTGGGAACAACAAAGTTAAATCCATTTCTCATAATAGAGAAGTCGACGGTTTTTGCGCCCTTAATTTCGCCATCTATACAGATTGGCACAGGCTCGTCAAACTCCATCTTAAAGTGGGGAACCTGGAAATAATCAATAACCTTCTTTGCCTTTTCATCCTCAAGATATGTTCCTTTTTTATAAAGAGAAACAAGAGAGAGGAATGTTAGTCTTGATACCTTGTTAATAGCACAAATATCAAACAAACCGTCGTTGATCTTCGCCAAGGGGTTGGACCTAAATCCGCCGCCACAGAACTGACCATTTGCGATAGCAGTAAGAGTCATATCTTTTTCGATAACTCTGCCATCATCAAAGATAAGCTTCATTTTAGTGCCAAACTTTTTGCAAAGTGTGACTACGACACCCGCTATGTAAATTAGTCCCGGGGGAATAAGCTTAAGTTTCTTAAGTCTCTCGGTTTCCTTTACCACCGCACAGTCAAAGCCTATGTTAACCATATTCACAGAATAGTAATCATTGACTTTAATAAGGTCAAGGGTCAGGGTAGAGCCGTCAAGCTGTGCCTCAATATCTGTAAAAAGATGAGTGTTAGTAAAGTTTCTGACAAAATCGTTGCCAGAGCCCTTGGGAATAACACCAAACTCAACATTAAGATTACCTGGAGCACTATTAACTATTTCGCTAATAGTTCCGTCACCGCCTACACAGATAAATCTCTGTCTTTCGTTGGTTATTCTAATCATCGAACGAACATATTCGGTAGCATCACCAGGGGCGGTAGTGTAATATATATGGTAGTTTACCTGTCTTTTCTTGCAGGCCGCCTTGATAACTTCATCAAGGTTCTTTTCTTTTCTGCTTCTTCCGGACTTTGGATTAAGTATAAAATGGTATATCATAAAGCCTCCGTAAACGGGGTTGTAAATATTCTGTAAAAACCATTATAAATTATAACAATTTATTTTACATTTGTCAAGTTATAATGTTTTTGGTCGAAAATGGTAAAATAAAGCTTACTTTTTCTTTCCACCATTTGAAATAATGAACTCGTAATATGCCTTTGCCGCCTGTTCGGTCTTGTTATTGCCAAACTCATAATATTTTCTTCCTAAGAGGTCTTTTGGCAGGTAATCCTGTTTTACATAACTATACTCATAGTCGTGGGGATATAAATATCCCTTAAAGTCAGGACTTTGAAGGTGCACGGGTACCTCTACACCAAGTCCACGCCCAAGGTCCTCCTTGGCTCTGTGGTATGCCATATATGAGGTGTTAGACTTTGGTGCTGTTGCGAGAATACATACAGCATTAGCGAGCGGAATAGCCGCCTCGGGGAGTCCTATGCTTCTTGCGCTTTCTGTGCACGCGTGGGTAATCACAGCCGCCATAGGATATGCACAGCCTATATCCTCGCTGGCAATAACGAGAAGTCTGCGGCATACGGATAGCAAATCCCCCGAACCAAGAATCCTTGCAAGGTAAAATACCGCCGCATCCACATCCGAGCCCCTAATCGATTTTTGTAGACAGGAGAGCAGGTCATAATGCACATCACCATTTCGGTCATAATGTCCTACGATGCTTGGCACAAGGGCAGAAATAGCATCCTCGTCTATTTCATCTGCGCTAATGTAGAAGGCGTTTTCAATTATCCCAATGCTCATTCGTACATCTCCGCCCGATGCCGCCGCAACGCGGTATAGAACCGAGTCTTTTACCGTCTTGTTTTGCCCGAAATCCTCGTTTAAGAGCTTTACTGCGCGTCTTAATGAGCTTATACAATCCTCTGGGCGTATAGACTTGAACTCAAAAACCGAGGAACGAGAAAGTAGAGCATTGTACACATAATAGTAGGGGTTTTCGGTGGTGGAGGCGATTAGAGTAATCTTGCCTTTTTCCATAAATTCAAGCAAGGACTGTTGTTGCTTTTTGTTAAAGGACTGTATCTCGTCAAGGTAGAGAAGGGTGCCCTTGTCCGAAAAAATATTATCCACCGAGGAAAGAACCTCTTTTACATCACCAACCGATGCGGTTGTTGCGTTTAACTTGTATAGCTGCATACCCGACATATTAGCTATGATATTGGCAACAGTGGTTTTCCCCGTTCCGGGAGGGCCAAAGAAAATCATATTGGGTATTCTACCGTTTTCAGTAAGACGGCGCAGAATTCCATTTTTACCGACAAGATGCTCCTGTCCTGCAATTTCGTCAAATGTTGTGGGACGCATTCTATCGGCAAGAGGTCCTATATTCATATATTATCCTTTCAAACGTTGATACAATTTGATCTTGAATTTGTGATTAAAAATTCTATAAAAATTGAAAACAAAAGAGTAGAATTATGAGATTAGCGATGCTTTTGTTATGCGTAGAGCAATCTCATTTTTTAAGATATAATACTCGTCGCTTATAAGTTCTGGGTCTATATTTGCTATCTCTTTTGCATAAGAAAAGGCGGATTCGAACAACTCGCTATCGTCACAAGCAGATGCAAAATGAAAGTCGAGACCGCCACTCTGCCTTAAATTATCATCCGTAACTGAAGAAAAGAAATCTCCAGGGCCTCTCAATATTAAATCCTTTTCTGCTATTTGATATCCGTCATACGTGGTTCTCATCACCTCAAGACGAGAGCGAGCCTTATCGGCAGAAATGTCGGATACAAGTATACAGTAGGACTTTTTGTTTCCTCGTCCAACTCGACCTCTTAACTGGTGAAGCTGGGAGAGTCCAAAACGGTCCGCATTCTCGACTATCATAAGGGTAGCACTCGGTACATTTACACCGACCTCGATAACAGTGGTGGATACAAGCACCCGGGTCTCTGCACTTACAAATCGAGACATAATCTCGTCCTTTTCCTGGTTTTTCATCCTACCGTGCAAGCACTCGATACTAACACCCTTAAGCCTCTTTTTTAGCTCCTCGGTGTATTCGACCGCACTTTTTAGATGACTATCCTTCCTGAGGTTTTGGATTGTCAAGCCCGTGGGGACAAGCTCCTCACCATCAAACTCCTCGTCCTTTTCGATAGAAGGGCAAACAATATAGACCTGTCCGCCTTCCTCGACCTGCTTTTTAATAAAGTTGTCGATTCTTGTCCTATAACCCTCGTCTACAACAAAGGTGTCCACCCTTTGTCTGCCCTTGGGCATCTCTTCTATCCTTGAAATGTCAAGGTCGCCATAAAGAGCGAGAGCGAGAGAGCGGGGGATGGGTGTTGCGCTCATTACAAGAGTGTGGGCATTTGTCACCTTTTCTTTTATAACCGCTCGTTGCTTTACACCAAAGCGGTGCTGTTCATCGGTCACAATGAGTCCAAGCTTACTAAACTTTACTTTGTCCGACAACAATGCGTGAGTGCCAATAATAACGTCAATTTCGCCATTTTCAAGCGAAGTATAGATGCTCCTTTTCCTCGCTTGGGTAGTCGAACCTGTCAAAAGCTCGACCTTAACACCAAGTTTGCCAAGCAGCTCCCCGATATCCTCATAATGTTGGTTTGCAAGGATTTCTGTCGGTACCATCAGGGCGCTTTGATAACCGGATAGATAGGCAATATATATAGCAATAGTGGCGCATATTGTCTTACCCGAGCCGACATCGCCGACCAAAATTCTTGACATTGCAGGTGTTTTACCATCAACTTTCTTTAGCACGGTGTCCCTGTATATGTCATTTACCACATTTTTTTGTGCGTCCGTTAGCTCGTAGGGGAGCAAATCGAGTAGGGGAGATATGTCGCACCTTTCAAATCTGACACCCTGGGTCAACTCTTTCTTCGAGGCGCTTACCGATATAGCCAAGCCAAAGTAGAACATCTCGTCAAAAGCCAGCCTGCGCCTTGCCGAAAGAAGTTTGTCCTCATCGGGGGGGAAATGGGCGTTTTTTATAGCCTGCGAAAGTGTGGGGAGCCCTACCTTAATCCTGATATGTTCAGGAAGGGGATCCTTTAGCATTGGGAGGAAGTCATTTATACAGTGTCTTACCAGCTTTTCGATAGCCTTTGAAGAGAGCCCGTCGGTAAGCTTGTATATTGGCAAAAAGTCCTCCAAAATTACCACCTCGGAAATAGGCTCGTACTTTGGATTTGTCAATGTCAAGCGCTTGGTTTTATTAAAGCTTGTTCTTCCATAAAAACGGAAGGTTCTACCTACATGGAATATGTCCTTGATATAGGGAGAGTTGAAAAACACCACCTCGACAGAGCCGCTATCGTCAAAAGCGCGGAATTTTGAGATAGTAAGTCCACTTTTTACCTTTGCAGAGGTAATATTAGACGCCACAGTAAGCAAATAGGAGCGCGAAAATTCGGTATCATAATCGCCAAGAAGACGAACATCGCCCCTGTTTTCGTATGCACGAGGGAAGTAATATAGCAAATCTCTGACAGTGTGTATACCAAGACGAGATAACTGTTCATTGCGTGTTTTTCCAACGCCGCTTATCATCGACACAGGGCTATCAATAGAAATCGACATATCACTTCACTCCTTTATTGTTTTATTCTATTTTACAACAAATCGACCTTTTTTGCAAGAAGAATTTGCATTTTCTCGTCTATAATTATTAAAATAATATAAATTTTATTGTATTTGTATGAATTTACTTTACAAACAAAAGAAAATGTGCTATACTGTATAGGTATAATTTTATCATTTTGTAAAAATATTGATGAATATAAGTCTTTTAGATAGGAGGCTTTATGGATAATAAAAACAACATACCCTTTGCTCCGCGCAATCAAATAGTTATTATCGTAGCGCTCGCTTGCTTGAATATTGCATTAGTTGGCGTTGCTTTCTACTTTTTCCCAGCACTTCATCCCGCTATTCTTGCACTCGTGCTTGTGGCTGTGTTTTTGGTAGAGGTTTCTCTTGTTGGTATATTTAGAGAGAAAAATCAGGAGTACCTTCCCGAGCCCGAGATACATTCGCTCTTGACAGAGAGCAGTAGCGAGGTTTTCAAGAATTCCAAGCAGCCTGTGGCGATTTTCAATAGCCAGGGTATCCTTTCTTGGTGCAACTATTCGATGAAAAGCATATTGTCCCTCGAAGAGACCGTGGTTGGTAGAAGTATCGAGCACCTTTTTGGCGATGATGTTGTTCTCGAAAATCTTAGTGCAAATACAATAAAAGTTAATGGCAGGATTTATAGCTCGGAGAGCTTTGCTCTTTCTCCCGAGGGGGAGAATCCTCTTTATGTGCTTATTCTTAATGATGTAACCGAGAGTACAAGTCTTGCTGACAAGTATTCGGACAGCCGAGTTTGCATTGCTTATATTGCAATTGACAATATCGAGGATGTTTTACAGTATGTCCACGAGAAGTTTAGAGTTGCAGTATCGATAGTTGACGACAAGCTCAAGACTTGGGCAGATTCAATGAATGCAGTGCTAAAATCCTATGATAATGATAAATACATTATGTTCTTTGACTCCAAATCTCTTGATAAGTGTATAGAGGAGAGATTCCCCATACTCGAAGAGATTAGACAAACAAGAGTAGGTGACGGTGTGTCTATCACCGTGTCTATCGGTGTTGCTCGTTCTGACGGCTCTCTTAAAGAGCGTGAGCTTATGGCTCGAGATGCCATCGACTTGGCTTTGCAGCGCGGCGGTGACCAGGTTGTCTATACCGAAAACGGTGTAACCGAGCACTTTGGTGGACGTACCAAGTCGGGTTACAAGCGTTCTAATGTTCGTTCTCGTACCTTTACAAACCAGCTTACCGCACTTATTGGTAGGTCAGACAATGTGCTTATAATGGGACACCGTTTTGGTGACTTTGACTCTTTTGGTGCATCGGTTGGTATAGCACGAATTGCCACTCTTTGTGGCGCAAAGGTTAACATTGCGGTTGACCTGCGTGACAAGAACCTAAGCCCCTTGATTTCTATTTTGCAGACAACAGAGGAGTATTCACAGGCCTTTGTCGATAACGTTGATGCGCTGGATATAATAGGTCCTGATACACTTTTGGTCTTGGTCGATCACCACGATCCCGCCCGTGCACAGTTTGCTGATATTGCCAACAAGTCCAACAAGTTGGTTGTAATAGATCACCACAGAAAGACCGATGCCGTGAGCGAAAATGTCTTGGCATACTACATTGACCCCTCGGCTTCTTCGACCTGCGAATTGGTTTCTGAAATGCTCGAGAGTGCTGTATCCTCTAATAACCTTATTAAGGAAGAGGCGGATATGCTCCTTGCCGGTATTCTTCTTGATACCAAGCAGTTTACAAGAAACACCGGTACAAGAACATTCTCTGCGGCCCAATATCTTCGTGGCGCTGGTGCAAGTCCCACCGACGTTTACGCAATGTTCAAGACCGAGCCCGACGAGCTTAAGAAAGAGGCTCGCTTCCATACCGATATTAAGATTTACCGCGGTAATATAGCTATATCGGGTTGCGAGGGCGAAAACGATAACTTGTATAGAATTATTGCCTCCAAGGCAGCCGATAAGATGCTTACACTTAAGGGCATCGAGGCCGCGTTTGCCGTTGTCCGCATTGGCGACAGCGTCCATATTTCGGGTAGGTCAAATGGTGTTATAAATGTACAGCTTATACTCGAAAAGCTTAACGGTGGAGGACACTTTGACGTTGCGGGTGCGCAGGTAAAGGCCTCGTCTATCCGTGAGGTTATGCAGATGCTCAAGTCTGCAATTGATGATTATTTAGATGTTTAATGAATAGGAGAATGATATGAAGGTTATTTTGCTTTGTGATGTAAAGGGTCAGGGAAAAAAGGACCAGATAGTAGAGGTTTCTGACGGCTACGCAAGAAACTTCCTTTTCCCTCAAAAGAAGGCTATTCCCGCCGACGCAAGGTCTACCAGTGAGCTTCGCACAAGAGAGGAGTCGCGTCAGTTTAAGATTGCCGAGGACAGAAAGGCGGCAACCACCCTCGCAGAGAAGATAAAGGATGTTGAAATAAGCATAACTATGGGTCACGGTGCCGACGGACGTCTTTACGGCTCTGTTACCGCAAAGGATATTGCAGAAGAGCTTAAGAAGATTATAGGCCAGGATGTAGACAAGCGCAAAATTCTTCTTAAGGACTCTATAAGAGCCTATGGCAAATACTCTGTTGAAATAAAGATACTTGCCGATATTACAGCAAAGTTTATCGTGCACGTACACGAATAAGCAGGTGAATATGGATTCTTCATCGTTACAATTAAAGCAAGAGCCTATGTCTATCCAGGCAGAGCAGGCGGTGCTTGGCTCTATAATTATCAAGCCCTCGTCCTTTGACCACGTGGGTGGAATGCTTACCGCCGAGGACTTTTACCACGAGGACCACAAGAAGATATTTGCTACACTTTCCGAGATGTACTCGACAAGCAAAACTATCGATACTGTGACTCTTGTGGCATCCTTGTGTGAAAAAATGGGTCGCGAGCAGGAAAAAATAGTGCAGTATATTGCCGTTATTTCCCAATCGGTTCCCGCTGTCTCCAATATCAAAGAATACGCAAGAATAGTAAAGGAAAAGTCTGTTCTTCGTAAGCTTATCGGTGCCTGCGAGGATATAAGCGAAGAGGCCTATGCCCAGGATTTGCCTGTCCGCACAGTGCTTGACAGCGCCCAGCAGAGGATTTTTGATATCTCAAATGGCAACGAAACCAAGGAGTTTAGACACATTCGAGATATCCTCCAAAATGTATACGCAGACCTTGAGGTTCTTTCGGCAAACAAGGGCGAAACCAAGGGCTCTAAAACGGGTTTTTCCGGTCTTGATAGGGTAATTGTCGAGATGGGTAAGGGTGACCTTATCATTGTAGGTGCCCGTCCTGGTATGGGTAAAACCTCCTTTGCGATGAATATCGCCACCAATGTTGCGAAAAACACAGGCAAATCTGTTTGTATTTTCTCTCTCGAGATGCCTGGCGAACAGTTGTGCTCGCGTATTCTCTCGAGCGAGGCATTGATTGACTCTCATACTATTAGAACAGGTCAATTAAGCGCCGATGACTGGTCAAACCTTGCGTCGGTGGTAACAAGTCTTTCGGGCTGCAATATTTATATTGATGATACCTCGGAAATTACCGCTACCGAAATGAAGTCCAAGCTTCGCCGTATTCAAAACCTTGGCCTTGTTGTTATCGACTATATCGGTCTTATGAAGAGCACCTCTAACTCGGACAACAGAGCAACACAGGTAGGCGAAATTTCGAGAAACCTGAAGATTATGGCAAAGGATCTTGGTGTTCCAATCATCTGTTGTGCCCAGCTTAACAGAGGTACCGAGCAGCGCTCTGGTGCAAGTAAGCGCCCCGGACTTTCTGACCTTCGTGAATCAGGCTCTATTGAGCAGGATGCAGATATAGTTCTCTTCCTTTATAGAGAGGAGTATTACAAGGAACTTGGTGGCGGCGATGACAAGGGCGGCGCAGAGGGTGGCTCTCCCGTTGACAGCTATGCTAATATCGCCGAGGTCATTATTGCAAAGAACCGTCACGGCTCGACAGGTAATGTAAAGATGGGCTGGATAGGTCAGTTTACCAAGTTCAGAACATTAGACGAAGATGCAGAGCATAGATAAGAAAATAGAAGAAATGTTTGCCTCCAAAAAGGGCTGGGGAGTTTATAACTCTATCACCGCCTTTATAGAGAAGTATTCTATGCAAGCATTTCTCGACAAGGGAGTCCTCGTTGGATTTTCTGGCGGGCCTGATTCGGTGTTTCTTCTCTCGTTTTTGCACTACTATAGGACACGTCAAAATTTAGATTTTAATATTTCGGCCGCGCATATCCATCATATGATAAGAGGTGAAAGCGCGGATCGGGATGCCGAGTTTGCGGAAGAGTTCTGTAAAGTCCTGGGTGTAGATTTCTATCTAAATAAAATTAATGTGCCCCTTATCTCGGCGACTGAGCATATTGGTATAGAAGAAGCGGCGAGAAACGCGAGGTACAGCACTTTTGAGGATATAATTCGAGGCAGAAGCGACATTAATGCTATTGCATTGGCTCATAACGCTTCGGATAATACCGAGACTGTGCTCCTAAATATGCTTCGCGGTAGCGGTGTGCTTGGTATGGGTGGCATTCCCCCTGTGCGTGATAATATCATAAGACCGCTCATTGTGATTACAAAAAAAGAGATTACTAATCTTCTTGATGCTTTTGCTATTCCATACGCAATTGATGAGAGCAATTCGACAGATGAATATTCGAGAAATTACATTAGAAACAATGTAAGTCCGCTTCTTGAAAAGCTGACCGAAAACCCGGATATGGCAGTCCTTCGTATGAGCGAAAATATGCGCTCTGCATTTGACTATATCGAACAGTCCTGCCAGTCAGTAATTGACGGACTTGGAGATATTTCTTGCTTCGAGGTTTCTCGTATTCGTGGATTGCACAGAGCTGTTCTTTCCCGCATTTTCTCTGTAATTTGTCAGAGAATTTGTGGTAAAACCCCTGAGGAAAAGCACATTTCTCTGTTTTGTAAAGAGGTCATGAAGGATAACTTTACTATCTCTATCCCGGGTGAATACGACTTTGTTTGCGAAAGAGGTGTTTGCACCTTTGTAAAAAAAGAAAAGGTCGACATCTTCGGGATTATTAAGCTTGAATTTGGCAAAAATAAAATAGACGGCTACGCACTTACGGTATTTGTTGGTGAAAAGTTAAGTGAATCTTCTTTGAATGTTTACAAAAAATCTATACACCTACGCGTGCCTTCTGTTATAATAGAAAACGGATTGTACCTCCGCACAAGGCGCGATGGGGATGCATATCGCTATGGTGGTATGACTCATAGGCTTAAAAAGGTCTTTAATGATAGAAATATTCCACCGTTTATGCGAGACCTTATACCTGTTATATATGATGAAGAGGGGATTATTTTTGTTCCCGGACTTAAAATTTGCGACAGGATAAGAAATGACGAAGCGTCGGTTTGGGTCACCCTCTGTTACGAGGAGCCCGCCCCTGGCGAGTCGGTTGTATACACAGCAGACAAATTAACATAGCGTCGATAATTTAGAAAGGCTTGGATGCTAATTAATGAAAATAAATTTTAAGAGCTTGATATTACTGATTTTAATTATACTGATTGTCGTGTCAGCAATATCGTTTTATTCTGATTTAAATCAGAGTGGTGATAAGTTTACACATCATGATCTTATAAAATATTTTAAAAAAGACTTGGTTCACACTCTTGTAATAGATGAAAACTTGTTAGTTACAGTTGGTGTTTTGCAGCCTGCAGAACCCGAAGATTTATATGTTAGAGACGGTTTTAAGGCGAAACAAAACGGCGACTTCGATCTTAAAGAGTTCCAGTACACAATTGTATTTGAGTTCCAGTTTGACACTATTGAGGGGTATGTTAATAGCGACAATCTACAAAACCTTGAGTACTACGATGTGGTGGCTCCTCCACCTACCCCCTGGTATATGACATATATGCCCTTTATCATACTGGGTGTCTTGATTGTTGTAATGTGGTTTGTCTTTATGAAAACCGCGGGCGGCGGCGCTGGTGGCAAGCTCGGTTTTGCTAAATCTCACGCAAAGGTAAACACCCCAGACAAGGATTCGGTTAAGTTTGCCGATGTTGCGGGCGCTGACGAAGAAAAGGCAGAGCTTGAAGAGATTGTCGAGTTTTTGAAAGACCCCAACAAGTTTATAAAGCTTGGTGCAAGAATCCCAAGAGGCGTGCTTCTTGTAGGCCCTCCCGGTACGGGTAAAACTCTTCTTGCAAAGGCCGTTGCGGGTGAAGCGGGAGTGCCGTTCTTCTCGATATCGGGCTCTGATTTCGTTGAGCTGTACGTCGGTGTGGGTGCATCGAGAGTAAGGGATC
>JAZSMN010000033.1:0-2334 GCA_045535925.1 Eubacteriales bacterium | reverse complement strand
AGGTATAGCACCTTGAGCTTCTCGGTAAAGCTAAATTTATATAGGGTTGCGACCTCTACAAGATCCTTGGATACCGATGAAAAACCGTCCACCGTGTTTTGGAAAACAATTGGCAAAACCATAAGAACTGATACAAGAATTGCCAGTGAATCTCCGCTTAAAAGCACCCACAAAAGGATGATAAATGATGCTACCGGTGTAGCCTTAATAACCGATATAGGAAGGTTAATAAATCTAAAAATGGGAGAAAATCTGTGGCAGAGTATACCAAGAGCTATGCCGAGAAGGACCCCGATTAACAGACCCACAAGCACTCTTAACAATGTTAGAAGCACGACATTGTAAAACTTTAGTGTGCCGACAAGTTCGAAGAGCGCCTCTATTGTATGGAGGGGTGACGGTAGGAAAAATCTGTTGCCAACTAACAAAGAAGCTACCCACCAAACTCCCACCCAGACAAGGACGGATAGTATTGTATAAATGTATTTTTTACTCTTAGTCATATTAGTTTGCATTGTAGTAGAACTCCTCATCAGGGAGCTTTCCGCCGATGATATTCATACCGAATGAGTTGAAAACATTTATAAGAGTGTTTTTCATTTCTACACCATCGACATAGGCGATATATCCACCCCTGTTAAGGTTAGAAAGTGCGGTCTTTGCGGCAGGAACAGCCGCCATAATTCCAGTATCCTTGATAAGCTGGGCAGAGCTGTCGATGTTTTCAGAATTGCCGATGTAGGCAATAGACCGCTTATATTCTTCAAGGAAGCTGTCAACTGCCGCCTTGTGATTTTCTACAACAGACTTGTTTGCTACGATGCAACCCATAGCAATTGAGGTATCAAACTTTGCATCCCAAATCTCGCCGAGGTCCAAATCTATGGAATATTCCAGGTCGGTGTCGGGATTGGACTTGAGCTGAAGCAGCGAAGAGGTGATAATAGGCTCGGGTGCTACAACTATGCTTGCACCGCCACCGGTGATAACCGCAGGGAGGTTTTCAGGCTTTGCTATTACACTGCCGTTATATTCGGTTACTACATTTGCATTTATACCATAGGCAGATAGCAGAGTTCTCAAAATAGGAGCGGGTGTTCCACCCTTACAGGTGTAGATTGTTTTGCCTTCAAGGTCGCTGAAGCTTTCAATAGATGTGTTATTGTCGGTTATAATATAAAGCGAGTTAAGGCAGTTAAGAGCGAGGACAACTATGTTCTCATTGGTGTTGTAAAGCTGGGCAGCCATATTTGTAGGCACGCAAGCGATATCATATTTTCCGCTTACAACTGCCGCTCCTACAAGCTCGGCGGTAGAAGCCTCAAATGTATACTTTTCGTTACCCTCTATGCCACCGTTGTCGCTAATAAGCTTTGCCATACCCATACCGGTAGGGCCGTTTAAATACCCGATTTTGAGCTGATAGTTGTCAGGCTCGGGGGTAGAGCAGGAGGCAAGAGTAAAGATAGCCAGGACGGCTACAAGGACGAATGCAATAATCTTTTTCATTTAGAAATCCTTTCAAGACCCTGGGGGTCTAATATTTTAATTGTTCTTTCATCAAAAGAAATTAATCTTTTTTCTTTTAGTGTGTCTAATGCTCGATAAAGAGATGCGCGACCGGAATTTATGCTTTCGGCGGCTCTTTTTTTGTTGAATTTAAATTCGTCAAGCCCTGTGCTGATTCTATCAGCGAGGAGTAGGCGCGCTAATTTTTGCTCCACATTGTCGGAGCTGAATGTGCTGACCTTTTCATTTAGGAAAATTATCCTCTCACACATAAACTTGATAATATTAATTGATACGGTGTAGTTTTCTTTAATCAGGGTAGTGAGCGCCTCACCTGTGAAAAAGGCAACCGTGCATTTCCGCTTTGCCAAAACAATAGTGGGGAACTCCTCCTTGTTTATAATGGCGGCTGTTATACCAAAGCAGCCGCAGGGTCCGACCGTGTTAAGGGGAATATCGTTGCCTGCCGTTCTTTTTTTGTAAATAGCGCACTCGCCAAGGAGCACAAAACCAACGCGCTTTTCAAAGCACTCGGGTGAGTAAATGACCTCGCCGCGAGAAAAGGTATGTACATCGACGGTGATTTTACCCAGTAAATTTGACACGGTATCGGTGTCAAGACCGGCAAAAAGAAAACTCTTTGCTAAAATTTTCGAGATTTCTATGTTATCCACCTCCATAATAGTGTATCATTTGATACATATTATAAATTAAAATCCCCCTTATGTCAAGCGAATGGAAAGAATTTTATTAAATTATAAAAAAATATTGAAATTTGCGAGTTTGTGTGTTAAAATATTATATGTTATTTTATTTTGTTAATTT
>JAZSMN010000121.1:0-5978 GCA_045535925.1 Eubacteriales bacterium | reverse complement strand
GGCCACAGGAGCCTCATCGAGCTGACTATCGAAAAAGCGAAGGAAAGAGGCATCAAAAGTGCGGTATTTACCTTTGCCGAGGGCAGCGGGATAAAGAGCCAGAACCCACGAATATATAAAGAGGAGCAAAAGCTAAACCTGCTCGCTTCACTCGGTGTGGATGTGGTAATTTTGTGCGACTTTCAGTCGGTGCGCGGCGAGAGCGCCGAGGAGTTTATTGGTGAGGTTTTGATAGGCCGGTTTAACACTCAGGTTGCCCTTTCGGGCTACAACTTCCGCTTTGGAAAGGGAGCTATGGGAAACGCCGAGACGCTCACCACCCTCTTAAAGGAGGCGGGCAGAGAGGCCTTTATCCTCGACGAGGAAAGGTGGGAGGACATGACTCTATCGACCACCGAGGTACGAGCCGCCCTTGGACAGGGTGACACCCTGCGCGCGGCAGATATGCTGGGGCTTCCCTACTTTATCGAGGGCGAGGTCGAGCGCGGTCTTGGTTTAGGCCGAAAATTCGGCTTTCCTACTATCAATATTGCCCTCGCAGAGAGCTGCACTTTGCAAACAGGAGTTTACAAAGTGGTGGTGCCGATAGGCGAAAAACTTTACACGGGTCTATGCAATGTTGGGTTTTGCCCCACCTTTGGCGCGAGGGAAATCCACGCCGAGGCTATGCTTCTCGACTTCTCGGGCGACCTGTATGGCGAGAGCCTTACTATCTATTTTCTCGGAAGAATCAGGGATGAGGAGACCTTTGACAGCGGCGAGAGCCTAAACACACAGATAGAAAAGGACAAGGCCACAGCCCTTATGTATGACGACGAAAAATACATCCTTTTGATAAAAAACAGGGAGAACATAAAATGAACAGAGAATGGACAAAGCTCACCGTTACAGGCAATACCCGCGACCTCGATGACATTGTGGCCGTGATGAGTATGCTTGACAACGGACTTATGATAGAGGACTTCAGCGACTTTAGCTTCAACGGAATGTATGGCGAGCTGGTGGACGAGAGCATCCTAAATGCGGACAAGACCACCGTCAAGGTATCCCTCTTTGTACCTGAAGAGAAAAATCTCGCCGAATATCGCGAGTATATAGAGACCCGCCTCTCTGCCCTTGGAATTGAGGGACAGATTGACTGTGACGGCATGAACGAGGACGACTGGTCCGAGAGCTGGAAGCAGTATTACAAGCCCATTCCTCTCGGCAAGCTGACTATTGTCCCCGCCTGGGAACAGTATAGTCCAAAGGAAGGCGAGGTTATCATTCGTATGGACCCCGGTATGGCCTTTGGCACAGGAACCCACGAGACCACTCGCCTTGTTATGAGAATTATGCAGGACCTTATTGTGGGTGGCGAAAGAGTGCTCGACGTTGGCACAGGCTCGGGCATCCTCTCTATCTGCGCCTCCAAGCTGGGCGCAAAATCCGCCAACGCCTATGACATCGACCCCGTAGCGGTAAAGGTGGCGCAGGAGAACGCACTTGAGGACGGCTGTGACAATATCACCGTCGGTGTATCCGACCTGCTTCGCGGTGTGGACCTGTCGGGCGGCAAGTACGACTTTTGCGTGGCTAATATCGTATCGGATATAATAATTCGTATGATGCCTGATATCAAGGACTACCTCACCGAACAGGCACCCCTTATTCTCTCGGGTATTATCGACACAAGGGCCGACGAAGTTATGGCCTGTGTGAAAGAAAACGGCTACCGTATAGAGCACATTGAGAAGGAAAACGACTGGGTTGCCCTGCTTTGCAAGAGGGCTTAATCCAAGCAAAATCCTGTTATAACGAAAGCAACCATACTTCTAAAAACCCCTCAAATCTGCACCGCTATCAAGGTGAAGGAGGGAAAAGGACTAACTATGCCAAGATTTTTTATAAGGACGGAGGCTATTGCCGACGGACAGATTAGAATAAGCGGCCTGGATGCCTACCATATAGCCAGGGCATTAAGAATGGCGGTGGGTGACTGCATCATCGCCTCCGACGGCAAAAACACCGAATACACCTGCCGACTCACCCACATAAGGGACGAGGAGTGCCTCGCACAAATCATCGAGCAAAGAGAGAGCAACTCCGAGCCACCCCACCCCATAACCCTCTATATGGCATACCCCAAGGGTGACAAGATGGAAACCGTCACACAAAAGGCGGTGGAGCTGGGTGTGTCGAAGATTGTCCCCTTCGAGTCCGAGAGGTGCATCAAGCGCCCAAGCGGTGACAAGGCAGAAAAGATAACCGCAAGACTCTCGCGAATTGCCCACGAAGCAGCAAAGCAATGTGGTAGAGCCATTCTGCCCACGGTAGAGAGCATCAGCAGTTTTAAATCCATGCTTGAAATGTCGAGGGCGCACTCGTTGACCTTGTTTTGCTACGAGGGAGAGGGCGCAACCTCGCTAAAGACAATACTCGAAGAGTGTGGCAACAGCGCCACCGACATTGGCATAATCATAGGCTCGGAGGGAGGCTTCTCCATAGCCGAGGCCGAGAAAATTATCGAAAATGGCGCAAAGTGTGTAAACCTTGGCCCACGTATCCTCCGCTGTGAGACCGCGCCCGACTATGTACTCTCCGCCCTGTCTTATTTCTTCGAGTTGTAAATACCACTTTTTAAATTGTAAATAATTATTTACACAAGTTAGCCGTAAATTTAACACGCACCAGGATAAACCTTTTTAACCACTCCACTTTCTGTGCTTACAAGGAGGAAATATGAAAGAATATGTAAAAGAGCTTTTTATTTTCCTATGCCAGGTGTTTACCTTTTACATCCTGCCTTTGTTTGTAAAAGCTCTTGGGCCTATGGGCTTTGTTTTCTTAATTATAATAATCACCCTGGCGCTTTCATTTGTTTTAGGTATCTGGTCTAAAAACAAAATAAAGGGTTGGTATCCCATCGCCACCGCCCTTGTGTTTTTGCCCTCGGTGTTTATCTATTACAATGAGTCAGCTCTTATACACTCGGTCTGGTATCTGGCAATATCAAGCGTCGGTCTGTTTGTCGGCACGGTTATAAGCATTTCGCTTTCCGGGTCTAAAAAAGATGAAAACAAATAACATTTTAATAAAACAAAAGAGAGAACAATTCGGTATTTATACAGCCGAAATGCTCTCTCTTTTTCTATTTTTAGGTCTAAAATCTAATGTCACGGGAGGGGCGTTCTGTGAACGCCCGCCGACGAACACAGTTCGCCCTATGCGTTGTCATTCCGCTAATATATGGGGGCGAACCGTGTTCGCCCCCAATGGTTCTCTTATTACTTCTCGATAATGTTAGCGAAGTTCTTTATTCTCTCAAGGCCAAAGCGATAGTACACGGTCTCTCTGAAGTAGTCGTCGCCATAGTAAGCGGCGAAGGTCTTCTTGTGACCCTCAAGAGCGCTCTGGTATTTCTCCTCGGTATCGTAGTCATCACGGGAGAATTCCTTGCTCGCAAGGTAGCTGTCAAACATCTCGTTGTATGTCTTTTCGTATTCTACCTTATACTCTTCCTCGGTGGGGACAAAGTTCTCCTGCTGTGTGACATAGTAGAACACAAGCATCTGCTTTACCTGATTTTCTGCCTGCTGTCTAATGTATGCGCGCCAGTCGGAGCCCGAGCCGAGGCTCAAATATGTGGTGGCAAAGGAGTCAAGGGTACCATAAGAAGAATAACCGTAGGAGTCATAGTAGCTCTGTATCTCATAGATACCGCTGTTATATATGTCAAGCACCTCGCCCTCGGGCAGGGTCTTGAACTTCGCTACCTTGATATAGTGCTCCCACATCTTTGCCTCTATAAGAGAGAGCAGCTGCTGGTCATAGGTGGCCTCGAGGCCTGCCATAAGCTTGCTCTCATACTTTTCGAGGATGGTATCTCCCTCGTATTCTGAAAGGTCCTCCTCAGAAAGACCGAGAGTCTTAGTCACGAATTCCTCGTTGTACTCGGGTGCTTCGTAAACCATGCTTGTCATAATGTAGATATCAAACTTAACAGCCTTGCCTGCAAGGGTGGTGGAGGAGTAGTTCTTGGGGAAGGAGACATCAATTGTAAGAGTCTCGCCCTCGGATACCTCATACGCCTTGTTTACAACGATGTCGGTGAAGGTATCGGTCTCGATAACACCCTCTTTGTCGGTGCGATTATGGTAGAAGGTGGCATTCTTCTCCTTGCCGTTCTCGTCCACAGTCACGACGGTCTTGCCAACATCGGTGCCGATAATACCCTCTATCAAGTCCTTACCCCAAATCTCTTCCACATTGGGGTCTGAGAGGTTAATGGTAGCGGTAAGGTTCTTGCCGTTTTTGGTAGAGTCAAAGAAAATGCCGGTGTAGGTTATGCATACAATATCGCCCTCGGATACTGTGGCATTTCCACCGTTCTCGCTCCTGACACGGAGAGCCGAGTAATCGGCAGAGTTTTTGCCAAGCAGGGCGAGCTCAAAGCCCACAATCATCTTGCCAGAGCCGATGCCGAGCGAAACCGCGCTGTCTTTTAGGTTGCTACCGCCGTCAAAGTACACCTTGTTGCCGTCGTCGTCAAGAGTGTATCCCACATAGTAGAGGTTTACATCGTGGCCGGGCTTTACGGTCTGGTTCTTCTGGTTGTACTTGTAGGTGGGGTCCTTGGCACGGTTGGAGTAGAGCGCCTTCAAAATCTCGTTCCTGAGCTGGAGCTCGTCGGGTTTGTCCAGCGAAGCCTCCACGTCAAAGTTCTTGTAATCATTAGGGGAGATATAGAGATATTTCGACACATCGGTGGTATAGTCAATGTCGGCAAAGGACTGCTCGTTCATTATATTAGCTACTATAACACCTATAATAGTTCCAACTATCGCCACCAAAGCAACGATAGCAAATGCTATCAATATAATCTTATCTCTTTTTACGGCTCTTGCCTCCTGTGCCTCTCGCTCTAGGCGAGTGGTGGGCTGGCCGCCTTTATTGTTGTTTGCCATAAAAACTCCTTAATCAAAAGGGTGCGCCAAAATCTCCATAAAGGAATCGGCAAAGGTCGTCGCCAACCTGTCGCACCTCTCGTTATATTCGTGTCCGTTATGCCCCTTTACCCAGTTAAAGCTGACCTCGTGGTACTCCACAAGGCCCAAAAGCCTGTCCCACAGGTCGGGGTTTTTAAGCTCACCACCGCTGCGTCGCCAACCCTTTTCGCGCCAGGTGTAGACCCACCCCTCGTTAAAGGCATCGCACAGATACTTAGAGTCGGAATAGAGCTTTACCGAGCATTTTTCTTTAAGAGCCGACAGCCCCTCTATCGCGGCGAGGAGCTCCATACGGTTGTTTGTGGTCTCCCTCTCGCCACCCGACATCTCTTTTTCAAACCTACCGTAGACGAGAATTGCTCCCCATCCACCAGGTCCGGGGTTTCCGCGACAGGCTCCGTCGGTGTATAAATATACTTCCTTCATATTATATAATCACTTTATTATAATTTTTTATCTTACCTATTAAATATGATATCTATATAATAACTAAAAGGTCTTGCCCTTGTAAAAAGGGCTGAACATCAGCATACTGAAGGTCAGCCCTTTGAAAAGTCAATTATTTTTCTTCAGCAACCTTGATAGTGTACTGAAGTCTCTTGAACTTAACTACGAGAGAGTCGGAATCTTCATCGCTCTCGTCAATCTCGAGAATGTGATCCATAACCTTGTCGAACTGGATCGCGTGGATAAAGTCGTTCTGGTCAACATTCTCCTCGCCTACCTGGTATACAAGAAGGATGTACATAAAGCTCTTCTTGAACTCGTCGATATCCTCGTTGTTTATAGCAACGTCTTCGCCATAAAGGCTTGCGAGAGTGTAAACAAGAACGATATCCTTTACAGACTCCTCTGCCTCTGCACCGATAGCATCATAAACTTCCTGCATAGTGGAGGTGGACTTGAGTCCAACTGCTATACGAAGGTAAGCATTGAAGTCACCGTTATACTGCTTGTAGTTAGAAACAGTAGAGGTGGTGGTGGAGGAGC
>JAZSMN010000139.1:0-2178 GCA_045535925.1 Eubacteriales bacterium | reverse complement strand
TACAAACCTCGGCTCTCTTTTTTGTAAAACTAAATTATTTACATTTATTCTCCTTCGTGATATAATAACAGTGTAAGATGTCCTGTAAACAATCTCCCTGCCAGGGTACATAACGACTTTATAGGAGAAAATGATATGAAGAAAAGCCTGTTATTAATGGTTCTTTGCCTTATCTTTGCGCTGTGCATACTGTGTAGCCTTGTTTCCTGTGTGCAGAAAAACCATACCGTTTACTTTGACCTTTCCGGTGGCACAGGCGATATACCACCGCAGGAAATATCTCATGGTGAAAAGGTCGCCAAGCCCCAGGACCCCACTCGCGAGGGCTACAAATTCCTCGGCTGGTATGTTGGTGATGAAATATGGTCCTTTGTCGGCTACTCGGTTACAGAAGATATGACCCTAACTGCAAAGTGGGATAAAATAACTTCGGGAGAATTGGATTATTCACTTTATGGATATGGATTTTATACCGTTAGGGGCATTGGTGCTTGTACCGACAGCAATATTATAATTCCTGATACATACAACGGTTTGCCCGTTAAAGAAATTGTTGACTATGCCTTTTCTCACAAAACGAATATTACAAGCATCACTATCCCAAATAGCATATCAAGTATTGGCACTCAAGCGTTCATTGGTTGCACAAATCTTACAAGTTTAACTATTCCTGATAGCGTAACAAGTATAGGCGAAAAAGCATTTATGGTCTGTTCGAGCCTTACGAGTGTCGCTATTGGCAGTGGTGTTGAAGAAATAGGTGAGTCCACATTCCGGGGGTGTTCGAACATTGAGTATGTGGTGATTGGCACGGGGGTTAAGAGAATTGAATGGAGCGCATTTGAAGAATGTACAAAGCTTGAAAGCGTTTATTATATGGGAAGCGGAAGTGATTGGAATTCGATAATTATCAAATATAATAATTTTAAGATTGAAAACGCCAGCATATATTATTACACCGAAACCGAGCCTACTAGCGATGGCAACTGGTGGCATTATGTGGACGGCGAGCCCACCCCTTGGTAAAAGGCACATAACCTTTTAATAGCAAACCACCAACAAAAATCGCCAACAGTAAAACAACTACTATAAATATTTAACCGCCGAGACTTTGCCTCGGCGGGTTTGTGTATAACTAAAATATATAGACTAAATCTCTTCTTGCCTTTGCCTCAGGTACTTTCGTCTTACCCCCGTAATAAACCTTTGCACCCTCTCGGACTGGTAGTCGCGATAGGTCCAGGGGAGCTTTTGCCACTTACCCCTCGCCCAAAACAGAGATAGCTCGGTGTATATTCCGTCTTTAAGAGGAATACGGAAGCTCGCATTTTTGGTTGTTGCAAGCACAAGCCTACCGTGGTTAATAAAGCCAGGGTCCAGATTTATCTTCCTCTTCCCATCGGTCGAAAATATAGCCTCAATATGGTTGGTAAACTGCTTTATTTCTGCCTGTCTATCCGGCTCGACCGTATCACGGAAGGAGAGTATAACTCGCATTCCCTCCCCGCCGAGCTCCTCGTCGTAATAACTCGAATACTCCTCGGAAAAGGAGAACCTCTCGCTCTCATCCTCGATGGGGCCAAACTCCTCGACCAGCATTTTTATCGCCTCGTCATATATCTTCTTGTCGTGGTATATAACCCCGACAATCATCTTTTCTCTCTCAAAATCAAGTATCTGTCCCATAAGCCCTCCACTTTACTCTATTATACCACCACGGGGGGCAAAGGTCAACAGAGCGGGGAACAAAAATATTTTATAAAAAAACTAATATAGGTTGATTTGTCGGTCGAAATATGATACAATTACTTATACAAATCTATCGCTTGGGTACAAAACAGGCGACTACTATACATTTAAGGTGAAAAATGAAAAAAATATTATCTTTAGTTCTAACTATATCCTTGGTGCTTTCTGTGCTCCTTGGTCTTTTGTCCTGTGGAGTAACTACCGATGGCTGCGTCCACGAGTGGGGCGAGTGGGAAGTAAAAAAAGTGGCAACCTGTGGCGAAGTCGGAGGCCAAGCGGTCTTAGGAAGACAATTAGAGCTCCCAACTCCTTGGCTCACAGAACGACATGGCTACGATCCGACTTGTCTTTTGTCCTGTGGAGTAACTACCGATGGCTGCGTCCACGAGTGGGGCGAGTGGGAAGTAAAAAAAGTGGCAACCTGTGGCG
>JAZSMN010000161.1:0-1617 GCA_045535925.1 Eubacteriales bacterium | reverse complement strand
CTTTAGCTCGGTAATCTTTGACTGTTCCATGTAGTCCTCCGTGGAATTATCTTAATCATAAACATTTTACAGTAAATTATAGAAATTGTCAAGTAAAATTATGACAATGGAGATTTTATATTTTCTTGTCGATAAAATGGGTAAAAGCAAAAGCGAATTTTAGAAAAAACGTGTTTCAATTCGCCTTCGAATATATGTAAACTATTATTTACTTTTTCTTGGACTTATAAAAAATAATCTCACACGGGTGGCCGTGTGAGATTAAATCACATTCTTTCTCTGGTAGAATATTGTACAAGGAATCCGAGAATCGCCACAATGACGGTAAGGAGCAACATACCGAGCCACTCGCGACCCACAAAGAGCTCCCAGGTGGTAAAATCGTAGAAGTGACGAATTACAGTAGCGACACCAAAGCCACCAAGCATAGATGTGCCCGCCATCTCGATATACTTACGGAATACGAAGACGAGGACAATAGCTAAGGTAGCGGCGATAAGAGCCACAACATAGTTGCCGACAAGAGGAACTATCATACCGCCACAGAAGAAGAGGTAGACACTATACCCTGCTACGATAGAATAGGACAGGATATACAAAACCTTACTTAAAACTCCCGCGACGATACCACCCACAACACCGATAACCCAGGTGGGAAGTGTGGGGATGATAGGCAAAACTAACGGCGAGAGCCAGCAAACTCCAGCCACAAAGCCCGCTATAAAGTATGCGGTGAAACGAAGCACCGAGAACATCTTCTTGCCAAAGAGGGTGACTATCAAGAATACCACACCAAGCACTATGGGAATCCATATACCAAAGAATGAAAGGAACTCCCAAGTGGCATTCCACCAAGTGTTGATGTATGTATTGGCCGATATATCTAATAAAAGATTGACTATCGCTTGGTATATAACATCAAAGCCATACTCTGCATTTATCAGACTATTAAAAAACATTTCTATTGCTTCCATAAGCGCGTCTCTCCTTTACTACAATTTTGCTTTAATTGACATAAGCGGTCAATTGGTATCTATAATTATATCATATAAGTATACCCGTGTCAATATATGAATGGGTTATAAAATTTAGATAGATTGTAAACTTTGCTTGTATTTTTTGGATTGTTTACTTTTATTTTACATTTTGCGATAAAAACGCCCTCGTTATTAGGGCGTTTTTGTTTAGCTTATATTTCGCCATGCGTACCAAGGAAAGCGGCAGTCTTCTCGCTCTTTGGGTTTTCGAAGACCTCTTCGGGGGTTCCCATCTCCTCTATCACACCATCGGACATATATATTACCTTGTCCGAGATACCTCTGGCAAACTCAAGTTCGTGGGTGACAACAATCATAGTACGGTCATCACCCTTTAGCCCCTTGATAACCTTAAGCACCTCGCCTGTAAGTTCGGGGTCGAGGGCGGAGGTGGGCTCGTCAAAGCACAAAATGTCGGGGTGAAGCATCAAGGCTCTCGCTATGGCGACGCGCTGTTGCTGACCGCCGGAAAGTTGCGTCGGACGGTGGTTTAAGCGTTGGCTCAACCCGACCAGCTTCGCCAGCTCGACGCAACGTTTGCGGGAGCGGAGATCCGCGTTCCGTTGGTAAAAGAGCGGCA
>JAZSMN010000148.1:0-8897 GCA_045535925.1 Eubacteriales bacterium | reverse complement strand
TCTAATTGTCTTCCTAAGACCGCTTGGCCTCCCGACTTGGACATAGAGGAGAAAAGTAGTGACTGAAAGGATAGTAATGACCCGTTCAAACGAGGCAACATCGGCTTTGTTTGGCAGCTTTGATGCCAACATTCGTATGCTCGAGCGCGCCTTTGATGTGAGAGTGTCAAACAGAAATCAGGATACCGATAGTGGCGACGCCATTGTAGTAAGCGGCGATGCACCTATGGTTGATAGGGCGGTTAAGGCACTTGAATATATGAAGCTTATGGTTGGAAACGGTGAGATTTTAAGCGAGCAGGCCGTGGAATATGTAATAGGTCTTGTTCGTGACGGGCTTGTAGATTCCGGTGAGAGCTTCTCCTCGGATGTCATTTGCATAACCAACAAGGGCAAGCCCATAAAGGCGAAGACAATAGGACAGAAAAAGTATGTCAGCCTGATAAAAGAAAACACTATTGTGTTAGGCCTTGGCCCTGCGGGAACAGGTAAAACCTTCCTCGCGGTTGCTATGGCAGTGGAGGCCCTCCGCGACAAGGCGGTAAACCGTATTATCCTGACCCGTCCCGCCGTCGAGGCGGGCGAGCGCCTTGGCTTCTTGCCCGGCGACTTGCAGAGCAAGATTGACCCCTATCTTCGTCCGCTCTATGATGCACTGTATGAGATGCTTGGAGCGGAGAACTTCGGACGATATATGGAGCGAGGCACCATCGAGATAGCACCGCTTGCCTATATGCGAGGCCGAACCCTCGACGACTCATTTATCATACTTGACGAGGCGCAAAACACCACCCCCGAGCAGATGAAAATGTTCTTGACTCGTCTGGGCTACAACTCAAAGGCTGTTGTAACTGGCGACCTTTCACAGACCGACCTGCCAGGCGGTGTCAAGAGCGGACTTGCTATTGCCTCATCGATACTAAAAAACATAGAGGGGATTGGTATTTTCGAGTTTAGCGAGAGGGATGTTGTTCGTCACCACCTCGTCAGGAAGATAATATCTGCTTATGACAACTACGAGCGCCAGGAAATCCAAAAAAGACATAGATAAAGAAAGAGAAAAGATATGAAAGATTTGTTTATTTCCTTTGCAAAAACAAAGGCTACTATCCCCACAGACTACAATTTGAAGAGTGTTATTCGCTCTGCAATAGCGGCCACCTTGTCCCAGCAGGGCTTCCCCTATGATGCCGACGTTTCTGTCACCCTTTGCGACAACGAGCATATCCACCAGTTAAACAATAGATTTAGGGGTGTGGACAGGCCCACTGATGTGCTTTCTTTCCCGCTTTATGACGGCGAATTTCCCGAGGACGAGTGCGAATTTGGTGCATCTCTTGGCGATATAGTAATTTCGCTTGAAAGAGCAGAGGAGCAGGCAAAGGAAGTGGGTAATTCCTTCCTACGCGAGGTCGCATTTTTGACCATCCACTCCACGCTTCATCTTCTTGGCTTTGACCACGAGCTTGGCGAAGAGTACGAGGAGGCACAGTGCGAGGCACAAAAAGAAATTATAGAAATGCTTGATATTGACTAAGGGAGATAAGAATATGAAAACAGCGTTTATTGCTATCGTCGGACGCCCCAATGTGGGAAAATCAACCCTTCTTAACGCAATTGTAGGTGAAAAGGTGGCTATCGTATCAAAGAAGCCCCAAACCACCAGAAATCGTATAACAGGTATATTCACCGAGGGCGAAAATCAGTTTGTTTTCCTCGATACCCCTGGTCTACATAAGCCGAGAACCCGTCTTGGCGACTTTATGGTAAAAACCACCTCGCAAACCCTTGGCGGTGTTGACTATGCTATCCTTGTTGTTGAGGCGAGAGAGGCTGTCGGTGATATCGAGGCTGAGATTATAAAGCGCTTAAAACAGGATTGCATGCGTGCCATTCTCGTTGTAAACAAGACCGACCTTGTCCGCGCCGCAAATATAGCAAAGACTATCCAGGCTTATGCTGAGGCCTTTGACTTTGATGCGGTTGTTCCTATGAATGCCAAGGAGGGCAAGGGGCTTGATATTCTCCTTGACGAATGCAAGCAGTATTTGTCCGAGGGGGAGTGGCTCTTCGACGAGGATATGATAACCGACCAGCCCGAGCGACAGATTGCCGCTGAGATTATTCGCGAGAAGCTTTTGCGCTCGCTTGACGAGGAGATACCCCACGGTATAGCTGTAACTATAGAGGAATGGGTAGAGAAGCCCGGCGTGGTTTCTATCCGTGCCGAGATATACTGTGAAAAGCAGTCGCACAAGGGTATAATTATAGGCAAGCGCGGTGCTCTTATCAAGCAAATAGGCACTCGCGCAAGACAGGATATAGAGGCTATGCTCGACACTCGTGTGTTCCTTGACCTTTATGTAAGAGTAAAGGAAAACTGGAGAGAGAGCAGCTTTAATATTTCCGACTTCGGTTACAAAGAAGAGGACTGATGAACATAGAGGTTAAAGGGCTTGTCCTACGCACAGTAGACTATAAGGAGAGCGATAGACTTATCACCATTTATACCGAAGAGCGGGGTATAGTAACCGCTCTTGCCCGTGGTGCAAGAGGGCTTAAGAGCAGGAAAATGTCTGCGACAATGCAATATTGCTATTCCTCCTTTGTCCTTGATGAAAGAGGGGACAAGCTGTCGGTAAAAGAGGCGTCGCTAATCGAGAGCTTTTACTCTATTCGCCGAACCATCGACGGCCTTGCTCTTGCTGGCTATATAGTCGAGGTCCTCTATGAATGCGGAACAACCGAGGCGGATACAGAGCTGTTGCGCCTTGCTCTCAATTCGCTCTATGCTATAACCACCGAGCGATACACCAGTGCAAAAATCAAGGCCGCCTTTGAAATTAGATGCGCCTCCTTGCTTGGCTTTATGCCCGACGTTCTTTCTTGTGTAGAGTGCGGAAAAGAGGACGGCGACTTTATCTTTGATATAATGGCAGGCTCGGTCCAGTGCTACCATTGCCACCAAAAGGCAGAGGGCGAGCACAGAGTTTTGCACGCAGAGCACGAGGCGAGTGTGATAACCATACTTTCCGAGGGGGCAAAAATGGCACTTGGATATTGTATCCTAGCCCCACTTCAAAAGCTCCTCGCTTTTAATATCAGTGATGAGGATATGCATCTGTTTTCTAAAGCCAGCGAGTCCTATCTGCTTAATCACTTAGAGCGAGGATTTAATTCTTTGGAATTTTATAATGAGGTAAAACATTGATGACCTTTACCGGTAAAACACTAAACACACTTGAGTATGACAAAATTATAAATATGCTTGTCGCTTGTGCCTCTACCGAGGGCGCAAAGGGACAGGCACGTACACTTATGCCCTCGGACGATATTGACACCGTTGTAACAAGGCAAAATAGAACCGACGATGCCAAGCGACTTATAAACGCAAAGGGCTATCCTTCCTTCACCGTCCCCGAGAGTGTTGTTGGCTCTGCGGATAGGGCATATAAGGGTGCTATACTTTCCCCGAGAGAACTGCTCGATATAGCGGCGCTTTTACGCTCTGCTATGGCAGTGAGCGACTATATCGAAGAGGACAAGCCCTTTGATACCTGCCTTGATGCTATATTTGCCCGTATGCTACCCAACAAGGCTCTGGAGGGTAGAATAAGCCGTGCTATTATATCCGAGGACCTGATAGCCGACGAAGCGAGCCTCGAGCTCGCCGACATTAGGCGTAAAATCAGAGCGACAAACAACAGAATAAAGGATACTCTCCAAAGCTATATAGGTGGTGCGAGAATAAAATATCTTCAGGACAATCTGGTTACAATGCGTAATGGTCGATATGTTGTCCCTGTAAAGGCAGAATATCGCAATGAGATGAAGGGCCTTGTCCACGACACCTCTTCCTCTGGTGCTACGCTTTTCATAGAGCCTATTGCCGTAGTAGAGGCAAACAACGAGTTAAAGGAGCTGGAGGCTAAAGAGAGCCACGAAATAGAGAGAATACTCTCCTCCTTATCCGCAGATGTGGCAGAGTTCTCCTCTGCAATATCGGCAAACTATCATAACATAAACGAGCTGGCCTTTTACTTTGCCTGTGCTACCCTCGCTATGGATATGCGTGCAGAAAAGCCACAGATTACAGAGGATAGAGTAGTTGAATTAAAGAGGGCAAGACACCCGCTTATCCCCCGAGATGTGGTAGTGCCAATAGACGTGGAGATAGGCAGAGATTTCGATACGCTTATTATCACAGGCCCTAATACTGGTGGTAAAACCGTAACACTAAAGACTATAGGTCTTTTGACCCTTATGACACAGGCAGGACTACAAATTCCCGCCTCGGAGAGCTCGCGCGTCGGTATTTTCAGCGAGGTTCTTGTAGATATAGGTGACGAGCAGAGTATAGAGGCGTCGCTCTCCACCTTCTCCTCGCATATGGTAACTGTGGGTGAAATACTTCGCTCTATGGGACCTCGTTCGCTGGTGCTATTTGACGAGCTTGGCTCTGGTACCGACCCCATAGAGGGTGCCGCTTTGGCTACCGCTATTTTGGAGCATTCCCAGAGGTCGGGGGCGCTTTCTGCCTCGACTACCCACTATGCCGAGCTAAAGGTTTACGCCCTCGAAACACCGAGGGTGCAAAACGCATCCTGCGAGTTTGATATAGAGACTCTCCGCCCCACATATCGTTTGGTAGTGGGCACCCCCGGTAAATCCAACGCATTTGCAATATCCGAAAAGCTTGGTATAGACAAGGCTATAATTGACCGCGCCGAGGCCCTGATCGAGAGGGATGACAAGCGTTTTGAGGATGTCATAGAAAGGCTTGATACCAGCCGTATCAGTATGGAAAGAGAGAGGGAAGAGGCCGAAAGGCTTCGCCTTGAGTTTGAAAAATTCAAGCGAGAGAGAGAAACCGAGCTTGCCACAAGAATGGCAAAAAGTGAGGAGGAAATCTCAAAGGCGGTACAGAGAGCGCATCAAATTCTTGATAGCGCCAGAGCATCAAGCGAGTTTATCTTCCGTCAGCTTGAAGATATTAAGAAGCAGGAAAATAGAGAGAAGCGCGATGAAATGACCGCCCGTGCCCGTGAGGAGGTAAGGCGTAGACTCCGCGAGAGCGAAGCTATGTTTGAGGGTGTGGATATTCGCGAGGTATCCTTGGATGATGAATATGTCCTTCCTCGCCCCTTAAAGGTAGGAGATAAGGTGTTTCTTGTCACCATATCCAAAGAGGGTGTGGTAACCGCAACCAAGGATAACAAGGGTATGGTGGCGGTAACCTCGGGTATTCTTAAAACCAAGGTTCCCGAGAGCAAGCTTCGACTAATCGAGGACGGAGTGAAATATAGGACCGCCGAGCCCCCAAAGCCCAAGGTTAATGAGGGAAAGGTAAAAACCTCTATTGTATCTACCTTCAAGCCCGAGATAGACGTCCGTGGTATGATAGGCGACGATGCTTGGTTTGTCGTGGATAAATATCTTGATGATGCCATTTTGGCAGGTATCGGAAGTGTGAGAATTATCCACGGCAAGGGTACAGGAGCTTTGCGTGCGGCTCTATGGAAGTATTTCAAGAGTGACAAGAGAATAAAAAGATATCGTCACGGCGAATACGGAGGGCGCGATGCAGGTGTTACTGTAATCGAACTATAACAATGAGGTCATAAGATGAACTTTCAACCATTAAAGGATTTTCTTGATTTTTACCTGCCTATGCTGGGTATTCCCGGCACCGACACGGTTATATATAGGAATCACAACGAGATTTTCCGCTACCAAAGCGGATACGACAATCTTCGCTTCCGCACACCCGTGCGCCACAACGCGCTATATAATGTCTATTCTATCACCAAGATAGCAACCGCTGTTGCCGCAACCCAGCTGATAGAAAGAGGCGAAATTCTCGCCACCGACCCTGTATATGCCTATTTTCCCGAATTTAAGGATATTACAGTAAAGCGCCCTCGCCCTGATGGTGGCTTTGATATTATCCCTGCAAAAAATACTATGCTTATAAAGCATTTGCTCACTATGACCTCGGGACTTGACTACAACCTCGAGCGCCCCGAAATGCTTAAGGTAAAAGAGGCAACCGCGGGCAGATGCCCGACCCTTGATATGGTGCGCGCTATGGCGAAGGACCCTATGGCTTTTGAGCCTGGCGAAGGCTTTATGTACGGTCTATCGATGGACGTGGTAGGTGGACTTGTGGAGCTTGTGACGGGTATGAGCCTTGGCGAATATTTGAGGCAAAACATATTTGACCCCCTTGGAATGACTGACACAGGCTTCGCCTTAACCGACGAGCGTCGCAATATGCTCGCAACACAGTATCAGTTCGACTCGACAAATAGGATAGCGGTGGAGATTCCTGTCGACAGATGCCCCTATCGTTTAGGCACCGAATACGAAAGTGGCGGGGCAGGGCTTATCTCTTCGGTAGGTGACCAAATACTCCTTGCAGATGCCCTGACCCACGGCGGTGTTGGTAAAAACGGCAACAGAATACTCTCTTCCTTTGGTGTAAAGCTAATGAGCACCAACCACCTTTTCGACTCTTGTATGCCCGAGCGAATTATGGCACAATACCCTGGGTATGGCTACGGCTATGGTGTTCGTGTGAACCTTACCCCTCTAAAGGTGGGCAACCTGTCGCCCGAAGGCGAGTTTGGCTGGGATGGTGCGAGACTCTGTTACTTATCTTGTGACCCGACTAATGGAATTTCCATATTCCACGCCGAACATATGGGAGGACTACACTCTATCGTTATCCCTCGGTTGCGAAATGTAATTTATTCCTGTATAGGCGAATAAACAACAGCACGGAATCCTCTCTTTAGAGCTGGCTTTCAAACAAAACACCCCGACAAAGTCCGTCGGGGTGTTTTATAAATATTTGTTATAAAATTAAAATGTAATTAAACAAGCTAGAAAGCATTACAAGGTCGCGTACATAACCGCTTTTATGGTATGCATTCTATTTTCGGCTTCTTCGAAAACTATCGATTGCTCCGACTCAAACACCTCGTCGGACACCTCCATATATTCACGTCCAACCCTTTCGCCCACCTCTTTGCCAATAGTAGTACCTAGGTCATGATATGCGGGCAGACAGTGCATAAATACTGCTTTTTCATCTGCCTTTGCCATAACCTCTTTTGTTACCGAATAGGGAGCAAGAGCGTTAATTCTCTGTACCCAAACTTCAGCAGGCTCACCCATGGAAACCCAAACATCGGTATAGATGACGTTAGCACCCTTTGTTGCTTCGTCCACCGACTCTGTGAGAGTTATACTACCACCGGTTTGCTTGGCTATTTTCTCGCATTCTTCCACAAGCTCGGGGGCAGGGAAGTATTCCTTTGGTGCACAGGCTGTGAAGTGCATACCCATTTTCGCACAGCCAACCATAAGAGAGTTACCCATATTAAATCTTGCGTCACCCATATACATGAGCTTTATGCCACTGAGCTTGCCAAATTGCTCTTTTATAGTTAAGAAATCAGCCAAAATCTGTGTAGGGTGAAATTCGTTTGTCAGACCATTCCACACAGGGACCTTCGAGTATTTAGCCAAGTCTTCCACAATACTCTGTGCAAATCCACGGTATTCTATTCCGTCATACATTCCCGCAAGCACTCTTGCAGTATCTGCAATTGTCTCTTTTTTGCCGATCTGTGAGCCGGTAGGATCGAGATAGGTCACACCCATTCCAAGGTCCATAGAAGCCACCTCGAAGGCACAGCGTGTTCTAGTGCTTGTTTTTTCAAATATAAGGGCGATCTTCTTGCCCTCGCACAGGCGGTGGGGAATACCCGCCTTTTTCTTTGCTTTAAGCTCCGCTGCTAGGTCGATAAGATAGCCTATCTCATCGGGGGTAAAGTCAAGGAGCTTTAATAAGTCTCTGCCTTTAAGGTTCATATTAGTTCCTCCGCAATAGTCTTAATTGTGTTTATCGCTTTTTTGAGTAGTCCCATAGGAATATTTAGAGGGGGCAATAGTCTAATTTTGTTCTTCGCCTTGAGTGGCAAAATACCACGAGCGATACACTCTTTCATAACTAAATCAGAGTCCGCCTCGGTTTCTATACCTATCATAAGACCAAGACCGCTAACACTCTTGATGCCCTTAGCACCCGTAAGTGTCTCTCTTATATACTCGCTACGCTTTTTAACACCAGAAAGCGTCTTTTTGTTTATCCTTGAAAGAATGCTTATCGCACCGCTACAAGCAATAGGATTTCCACCAAAGGTAGAGCCGTGCGAGCCTGCACCCAAGGTGCTTTCAACCTTAGCAAACATCATACACGCAGCGATAGGCAGACCGCCTCCTAGCCCCTTAGCTGTGGTGATAATATCAGGCTCCACACCGTAGACTTGATAGGCGTAGAGTTCACCGCACCTACCGTTCCCTGTCTGCACCTCGTCGATGATAAGCAAAAGATTGTTCTCATTACATAGCCCACGAAGTGCAAAAACATACTCCTCGTCAAGGGCAATAACACCGCCCTCGCCCTGTACAAGCTCTATCATCACCGCACAGCACTTGTTATTTTCTACAAGATAACGCACCTCTTCAATATCGTTAGCTGTGGCGTACAAGAAGCCGTCAGGAAAAGGTCCAAAATCCTTGTGGAAAACGTCCTGTCCGGTCGCTGCAAGTGTGGTAATAGTCCTACCGTGAAAACTGTTCTTTAGTGTAACTATGTTGTAATAACCCTCGCCCTTGTTTTCAAGTCCCCATTTGCGTGCTACCTTTATTGCACACTCGTTTGCCTCTGCTCCCGAATTACCGAAAAATACCTTTTTAGCACCGGTTTTCTTGCATAGCATCTCCGCAAGTTTAGCAGAAGGGGAAGAGTAATATAGATTCGAGGTGTGAAGCAGAGCGTTTAGCTGCTCGCTTACCGCCGATATCCATTCCTTGTCATAGCCAAAGGT
>JAZSMN010000044.1:0-6244 GCA_045535925.1 Eubacteriales bacterium | reverse complement strand
GATAACCAACCTTGTCCTTGACAAGCAGAATAAGGTGATAACCTGACATATCAGGCTTACCTTCTTTTCTATAACGGCCACGGGGCGCAACATAGACCTCGCAACCAATAATAGGCTTTACTCCCTTTGCTTTAAGCGAGTTGTAAAACTCTACCGCACCATACATAACACCGTGGTCGGTTATGGCAACGGCATCCTGTCCGAGGGATAGGGCTTTTTCTGCTATTGATGAAATTTTGGTAGCACCATCGAGCAAGCTGTACTCGGTATGAAGATGCAGATGTACAAAATCCCCCATTTTTTCTCCTTTATCTTAAATATCCTCTATTCTGCCCTCAAGAAGCGCTCCCGCCATCTCGGTTATCCTCTTTAGTCTGTGCGACAGCCCCGGTTTTGAAATCCTCGGGGTGGTAAGAGCCGCAAGCTGTGACAGGGATAGGTCTCTGTGTTCGAGGCGAAGACGAGCAGTTTCGGCAAGTTCGTCAGGCAACTGTGATATTAGTCCTTTATTTATCAATTCCTCGATAAGAACTATCTGCTTCATCGAGGCAAGCACCGCCTTGGAAATATTTCCCGTGGTGCAATTTGTTATTCTGTTTACATTATTGCGCAGCTGCTTTTTTATAATAGTGTTCATAAGGGCGAAAGCGGCCGAATTAAGCCCTGCCAAGGCCAAAATATCCTCCAAATCCTCGCCGCGCTTAAAGTAAACTACCCTTTCATTTGCTTTGTTTGAAATATGTGGAGAGAGTCCACTATCGGCAAAGAAGGAGGAAATCACCTCGGCTCGCTCACCAACAGAAAACTCTAAAAGGAATTGCTTGCTCGGGTCGGAAAGTCTGCCCGAAGCGAAGAAAAGCCCTCTTAAAAAATGCGACCGACACTGACCACATTGCTGTGAAAACAAGGTTTCACCCTTTAAAAACGAGTTTATATATTTTATGGCACTTGGGCTTTCAAAACGCATCATTCTGCGTCTGCCGCCATTTTTTGCCGTGGTAATCTCGGGGGATTTGGAATAAATCTCCTCGACAAGCTCTGCTATAAACTCGGCATTTTCCTGTTTGTCTACCGATATTTCTACACTTTTACCATCTATTTTTCCCTTTGAGGCAAGTATACCTTGTATAAAGGCTCGCCTGCAACAGGAATCCTTTATCGGGGTGGATATTATCCCCGCTTTTTGTTCGGCTGAAAAGGACAAAACAAAACTCCTAATCGATTATTTTTATCTCGGTATCAAGTTCGATACCAAACTCCATATATACTTTTTCTTTGACAATGCCTACAAGCAGAAGAAAATCCCGTGATGTAGCATCGCCAACGTTAACAATAAATCCTGCGTGCTTTGGAGAGACCATAGCACCGCCAACTCTCATCCCCTTTAGCCCTGCCCTGTCGATATAGTAGCCTGCACCAATATCCCTGTTTCGCTTAAAAACACTGCCCAAGGAGGGATTATGTGGTTGGGTGCTGTTTCTCTTTTCCCTAAAATATAAAAGTCGTTCTCTTATATCGTTTTGAGGCGTGGGCTCGAATAACAATCTTGAAGATAAAATCAAATATCTATCGTTATCATAAAACATACTGTTTCTGTACGAAAAACCAATGTCCTCTTTTGAAAGTGTTATTATTCTCTCTTGGTCAGTGTCAAGGACTGTGGCATCTAAAAGAAAATCCGAGATTTCCTTGCCGAAAGCCCCCGCATTCGAGCATATCATACCACCGACAGTACCCGGAATGCCCGCAAGAGCCTCCAAGCCACCATATCCCCTCTCTGCCATTTTGCGTATAGCGGAAGAGATGTTGCACCCACAAGCAAGCGAGCAGACATCCCCCTCGATGCTAATAGAATTTATCCTCGTTGTATGGATAACTACACCGTGATATATGGCATCTCGAAAAATAACATTGCTGATATTTCCCACCGTGATGAATTTTAGCCCTAATCTCTTGGAGAATCCAACAATATCTACAAGCTGGGCAGTCGTGGCTGGATAGACCGATATGTCTACCTTAGTATCAATTTTTAAGGAATTTTCATTTTTTAACGAATGATTTTCTACATAGTAAATTTTGTCGTCTTGAAGAAAGGAAATAAGCGAGGAATACATTTATTTAATAGTTAATCCTTACCGCTTAGCAAGTCGATTGCCGCCTGTTTTTGCGAGGCGGTGACGTTTATACCACCAAGTATTCTCGAAAGCTCCGCAACTCGACCGTCATAATCAAGCGAAATAACACTGGTTTCGGTTGAGCTGTTTTGCTCCTGCTTTTTAATTAAGTAATGCACATCGCCCAAAGAGGCAATCTGCGCACTATGGGTAACGCAGAATATCTGCGAGTTTTTGGCAAGTGACTGCATCTTTATGCCGATTTTTCTGGCGGTTTTGCCCGAAACACCTGCATCTATCTCGTCAAACACAAGAGTACCTACGCCCTCGCGGTCTGCAAGCACACTCTTAAGTGCGAGCATAATACGGGCAAGCTCGCCACCCGATGCAATTTTGGAAATAGACTGTGCCTCAGCACCCTTGTTAGCGCTTATAAAGAACTCGACAGAATCACCACCGGTCTTGTAAAGCACTCTATCCTCGTTCTCGTAGTCCTCTTTTATTGAGGTGAAGAATACTACACCGGGCATATCAAGAAATTCGAGGGTTTCCTTTACCTTTGCTTCAAGCTCGGTTGCCGCGGCGACTCGTCTTTGGTGAAGCTGGTCGGCGAGAACTATCGCTCTTTGGTAAGCGGCTCTTTCCTTTTTGGTAAGCTCAAATTTTACCGAATCCAGGTTGTAAAGTGCGTCATATTCTGCCTTGGCATTATCACGAAAGGCGATAATTTCGGCAACGGTTGCACCATATTTCTTTTTCATTCTGGAGATTTTAGCAAGGCGGTTTTCGATGTTGTTGAGCATCTGTTCGGGGTCCCCCTCGAAGCTCTCAAGCACCGCATACATTTCTTCAGCAATATCCTCTACCTCAAGGAGGATATTGTTTAACCTGCCCGATGCCGCGGCAAAGCTTGGCATCATAGCAGTAAGCTGGGACAATGCGGTAATGCTTCTGTCGACAAGGAAGGCTACACTTCCCTTTTCGCTACCCTTGAGCGCGCGGTAGACGAAGTCAATGTTCTTGCTGATTTTTCCACTATTGCGAAGCTGTATTCTCTTCTCAAGGAGTTCTTCCTCTTCGCCATCTACCAGCTTGTGGGCATCAATATCCTTTATCTGGTACTCGAGAATCTCCATAAGGCGAACTCTCTCGTTCTCCTTATTTTTTAGGCTGTCAAGTTGCTCCCTGATTTCCTCAAGCTCCCAAAAAGCATAGAGATACTGGCCCAAGAGCTCCTTGTTCCCAGCATAGAGGTCAAGGACCTCAAGATGCTTCGACGACTCGAGCAATTCGCCTGTATCGCTCTGTCCGTGGATGCTAACAAGACCGTGGGAGATATTCTTTAGCACCGAGAGATTAACCGCTCTGCCGTTAATTCTAATAGAAGAACGACCATCTATGGTAAATGCCCTTTGGACAAAGATATTGCCCTCCTCGTCAGGGGATACTCCTGAATCAGAAAGTCGCTGAATAGTAGAAGGCAAAAGGTCGCCAAAAAGACCGCTTACCATACACCCGCTCTCGCCTGTGCGAATAAGCTCACGGTCTGCCTTGCTACCAAGCAGTAGATTTAGGCTATCAATAATTATAGACTTTCCCGCACCCGTTTCGCCCGACAAAACCGTAAATCCGTCGGTGAAATCTATATCGCAGGACTTGATAACCGCTATGTTTTCAATATGTAAGGAGCGAAGCATATACGCTCTCCTTTCAATATCATCAATCAGTTGTTGAAGGTTTCTTTAAGTTCTATGGTAGCAGAATGTGCCATCTCGGTGGTCTTAAATACAAGCAAAATGGTATCATCACCCGCAACCGAGCCGACAAGACCTGCCACTTTCATAGTATCAATGCATACAGCAATAGCATTCGCCATACCAGCAAGTGTCTTTACAATCACAATATTTTGAGCCGCCTCAATACTGATTATAGCATCGGTAAGCGCCGAGTTGTGCACGGGAGCCGCATCCTTTTTGGGTGTGGGTGCAACATACTTATATGTTCCTCTACCTGTGGGGCCCTTTATCAACTTAAGCTGTCTTATATCCCTTGAAATTGTGGTCTGGGTAGCGTTGTATCCGCTTTCCTTAAGCTTCTCGATAAGTGCCTCCTGGGTGCTTATCTCGTAAATTTCGATAAGCTCGAGAATTTTTGTCTGTCTTGCGTTTTTCATTATTTAAAGTCCTCCAATATTTTCATTTTCCTAAACAGATTAGAAAACATATTGTTTTCTTGGAATGATATCATCTTAAAATTCTTTTCTGCACGTCTAACTGTACAAACCTCGCCCGGTAAAAGTGCACCTACAAGTCTACCGTCGATGCTTATATTCATATTGTTAAGAGAGCAATTTTTTATGCCGATTGTTTCGCCGGAATCAAAAACCACGCTCCTATCAAAAAAGGAGTGGGGGCAAACCGCCGTGGCGATAATTCCGCTTACATTATGGGCCATTATCGGGCCACCAGCAGAGAGCGAGTAAGCCGTAGACCCCTGCGGAGTGGATAAAATAATGCCGTCGGCTCGGTATCTTATCGAGTTTCCATTTGAGTCTGTGAGGGTAAAATCTGCAATACCAAGATAGCTCTCGTGGGATATTACCACATCGTTTACGGCAAGTCTTTCGATAACCTTGCCACACTTTTCGGTATAGAGGAGCAGCTTTTCCTCTACTCGATAATCCCCTTCTATCAATTTGTCAAGCAAAGAAAGACCATCCGGCTCTACCTCGGTAAGATAACCAACCTTTCCAAGATTTACACCAAGGAGGGGGATATCCATCTCTATTGCGTATTTTGACGCATCGATAACCGAGCCGTCGCCGCCGATTACCACCACCATATCCGCGTGGGGTATCAAGCCGTGATAAGGTGTAGCACCATCCATCGAAGCAACACTGTCATCAATAAATGAGGTTATGCCAAGAGAGGTCAACTTCTCCACAACCCCACGTGTCACATTGTGGTCTTTGTCATTATTTAGATTTGGTATTATTAGCGCTTTTTTCATAATACCTCCGTTATTTTCGTACAAAATAGGCGAGAAATTCTATATTTCCGTCGCCGCCACGAATGGGCGAGGTGATTTTGTCAACAAGGGTAAACCCATAGCTTTCGGCACAGCCGACAACCTTTTCTACAGCCGAAAGACGGGCCTTGTCGTCCTTAACAATTCCACCCTTGCCAAGACCTGCTTTGCCAACCTCAAACTGTGGCTTGATTAGGCAGACAAACTCTGCCCCCTCTTCTGTCACCTCGGCAATAGCGGGTATAATATAAGTGGCAGAAATAAAGGAAACGTCCATAACAACAAGCGATGGAAGATATTCAAAATCCTCTCTTTTCATATATCTTGCGTTATAGTGCTCTTTTACAGTAACCCTCGGGTCGGTAGCGATGCTACGTACCAGCTGGCCCACCCCAGAGTCGACGGCAATAACAGCAGCTGCTCCGTGCTTTAGCAGACAATCGGTAAAGCCACCGCTCGATGCACCTATATCGAGGCACTTTTTCCCCTCGACATTTATACCAAAGCTGGTTAGTGCACCTTTTAGCTTTATGCCGCCTCGACTTACATATTCCTTTTTCGACATATCAACCGCCACTTTATCTTCAAGCCCTGATACATCAAAAGAGGGTTTTGTCACCTGGCGACCGTCCACATAGACAGCCCCCTCGGTTATCATAGCTTTTGCCTCGGTGCGGCTCGATAGCATACCCGACTCGGCAAGATACTGGTCAAGTCTCATCGCCATTTAAAAAAGGAGTGTCAGAAATCATACCATCTACACCCTCGGTAAGGAGCATCACCTTTTGCTCGGCTGTGGCAAGCTGTTCGCTACACTGTTTTATAAGCTCTATCGCCTTTTCATAGGACTTGATAGACTCGTCAAGTGTGAGTGCTCCGCCCTCCAACCTGCGGACCTCGGACTCCAAGGTCGCAAGCGCCTGTTCAAAATTCATTTTTTCCATATTTTATCCTCTATACTCTTAATCGACTATTTTTGCAAGCCTGTTTCCGTCGCTAAAGCGCAGAGTGACCTCGTCCCCAGCATTCACAGAGGTGGAAGAGGTTAGTGTTTTACCCTCACTCTCGGCTATAATATATCCTCTTGCAAGGGCTGACAAGGG
>JAZSMN010000010.1:0-4994 GCA_045535925.1 Eubacteriales bacterium | reverse complement strand
TCTTACCCCGTCCTACCCCCTCGGTGTTTCTAACTCCTTTGTCGGCAAAGATGTCGAAATTTCGGTGGAGAATGGTACTCTGATTATCTACCGCGAGGTTTAAGCAATTGCCAAGGAATTTTAAAAAACACCTTGACAACCACAATTTTAAGTGTTACAATAAACTTGCCAACAGAATATAGATCAGGGGTGCCAAAAGGCTGAGATAGCGATGCTAAACCCTCTAACCTGATACGGATAATGCCGTCGTAGGGAGATTTACATAATTTGCATACTGCGATTATACTCACCACGCTCTATTATCTGCGTGGTGAATTTTTTTATAGGAGGTCCGTATGCAAAGGACAAACACAAAGAGGCTTATTGAAGCGTCGCTTATGGTAGCACTCGCGACGGTGTTAAGCCTTATCAAACTTGTAGAGATGCCTTATGGTGGCTCTATCACTATCGCATCAATGCTACCTATTATAATTATTTCCTACCGTCACGGAAGTCTGTGGGGACTTGGAAGCGCGGTGGCTTATGCCATATTACAGCAATTGACAGGGCTTAATACCCTATCCTACTTCACCACCTGGCAATCGGTAGTAGCGGTCATACTGCTTGACTATATTATAGCCTTTACCCTTGTCGGTCTTGGCGGCGTTTTCAAAAAGCTGATTAAAAACCAAGCCCTCGCCCTGACGGCAGGTGCGGTTATGGTTTCCCTGCTTCGATATATCTGCCACACAATAGGCGGTGCGACGGTGTGGGCGGGCCTTTCTATTCCCGACTCTGCCGCCCTTATCTACTCGATAGGCTACAATGCGACCTATATGCTCCCCGAGACAATAATTCTTGCGGCGGTTGCCTTTTACCTTGGCGGAGTGATAGATTTCCGTCGCGAACTGCCCACCCGTGTGGCGAAAAACGGCGATGCCCTCGCAGGCTTGATGTACGGTATCGGCGGTCTTTTGCTCCTCATTTCGCTTATTGTCGATGTGGCTATAATAGCCCCCACACTCCAGGACGAGAGCGGAATGTTTACCCTCGCATCTCTTGGCACAGCCAACTGGACAGCATTCGCCATAGTTAGCACCATCGGTCTTTTACTCTCTCTCTCCCTCTTTGTCTATGCGACTATTAGGGCGAACAGGAACAAGGACGCTGTATAATAAATAATGGAATAACCCAACCGTTTTAACTACAATCAAACTAAAACCGACTGTCAAAGGGCAGTCGGTTTTTTATGATAATATTTCTGCAAGGCACACCAATAAAAATTTTTAGTAGGGCCGCACCGATAGGTTTTTCAGCATGGCTCTCAAATTGAAGCCGTATAAATCAAGGAACTAAAAAGAAAGACCCCTGTCGATTGGGGATCGACAGGGGTTATGTAGCGATTAGTTGCTCGCGTTACCACCCATACCATAGTCGGTAACAATGTTACCGCCGGTAGGAATAAGGCCGGTGTCACCTACGCCACCATTATCAGCCTCGTTAAAGTCGGGGCCGCTAGTAGTGATTACGTCTTCGGTGCAAAACTGGAGCATTTCGCATACAGGAACTTCATATTTCATAGAATACCTCCGTATGTAAGTTTTTATGAAATAGAAAGCCATTGATTGTACTTAAATTATAACACAGGAATTTTCAAAAATCAATAGTTTTTTGATATTTTTTTATTCTTTTGTATCTCTGGGCTTTTTGGGTCCGGCGCCGTAGCGACGAGGACCTCTCGGCTTGTGGTGTCTAATCTTCCTTCGAGTAGCGGTGCGCTCCAGCCCCTTTTTAAACTCGGCTATCGACTCCTCGCCAGCAAGGGCGATGGTGCGACGGGCGCGCCAGGTATCGTTGAAGTTGCGATGAAGCTTCAAAACCATCAACAGCTCACCGTCATTTGGGCAGCTAAAGAGGATTGTGTATCTCTGTCCCTTGGAGTGCAGGGTTCTCTCCTTCTTGACGAGGGGGGCGCCACAAACCGGGCACAGGGGCGAGGATACAATCTCGTCATCCAGCATCTCGCCTATGGTAACATAACCGTCATCTCCCGCATCCGCGTCACCAATAACCGATGCCTCGAGGAACTCGCTCTCTCTTTCCATATATGTGCGAACACCGAGGGGCGTGTCAAGCTTTTGGGCAACGAGGGCGGTGAAATATGCATCATTTAAAGCATCGTGGGCAGGCAGATTTTGGGGCAGGCCAAAATACTCCATAGCATATTCCAGTGACCTCTGCTTGGATGCACCGTCGGTCTGGCGGTTGAATATCTGCTGAAGGTCGAAGAACTTGTCCAGCCAAGAACGGTCGATGCCATGGACGTGGAAGTTCTCCTTTAGCATAGGGATGTCATCAGGTCCCCAGGTGAGGAAAACAAAGTCCTCGCCACAAAAGGCCCTGAACTTCTCTGCCGCATCGACAAGGCTGGCACCAAGGTCCATCTGCTCCTGGGTGATGCCGGTAAGCTCGCTGACGTGTTTATGTAATTTTTTGTAATACTTTGGTTTTACGATTATCTGATAAGAGCCACAGATGTTCATATTCTTGTCCATCTTTACAGCACCTATCTGTATAACCTCGCCTCGAAGCCTGGCAGACAACTGTCTTTGCACCGCCATCGCCTTTTGCGCGTAGGCTTGGTTCCACTCTAAGTCAAGCGTTATATAATACATTCGGCTCGTCCTTTATATTTAGTCACTCTATTCCAAGATAGTATTATATCATCTTCAGGACTAAAAGTCAACCATATAAAGATTAATTCTTGACAATATCTCTCTTTTAGATTATAATATATAAATAATATAGAAATTCGACAGAAACGGGGTTGTGTCACAATGAGCACATACGAACGCATATCTGATATTTTTGCCTCGCAGGTCTTCTCGGAGGATGTGATGCGAGAGAGACTGCCGAAGGATGTCTTTCGCTCTCTTTTAAATACAATGTCCACCGGCAAGGAGATAGACCCGAGTATCGCAGACGTGGTAGCGGGTGCAATGAAGGACTGGGCTATCGAGCACGGTGCTACCCACTATACCCACTGGTTCCAGCCCCTGACAGGTATTACGGCAGAAAAGCACGATGCATTCCTCACCCCTGTTGGTCACGGAAAGGCTATAATGGAGTTCTCGGGCAAGGAGCTTATCAAGGGCGAGCCTGATGCTTCATCCTTCCCCTCGGGTGGTCTGCGTGCTACCTTTGAGGCGCGTGGCTATACCGCCTGGGACCCCGCTTCTTATGCTTTTGTTAAGGACGGCTCACTCTATATCCCCACCGCCTTTTGCTCCTACACAGGAGAGGCTCTGGACTACAAGACACCCCTGCTTCGCTCGATGGATGCGATAAGCACCCAGGGACTTCGTATAGTGCGTCTTTTTGGTGACGCCACCTCTGAGAGAGTGACACCCTCGGTGGGTGCCGAGCAGGAATACTTCCTTATTGAGGAGGAGGACTACAAGGCTCGTCGCGACCTCTATTACTGTGGCAGGACGCTCTTTGGCGCTCCCCCAATCAAGGGACAGGAGATGGACGACCACTATTTTGGAAGTCTGCCACCAAGGGTTGCCACCTATATGCACGAGCTGGATGTGGAGCTGTGGAAGCTCGGCATCTCGGCAAAGACCAAGCACAACGAGGCTGCCCCCTCCCAGCACGAGCTGGCTCCCATATATTGCACCACCAATATAGCCACCGACAACAACCTGCTTACTATGGAATGTATGCGCCGCCTTGCCCCCAAGTTTGGTATGGCGTGCCTTCTTGCCGAAAAGCCCTTTGAGGGTGTGGCAGGCTCGGGCAAGCACAACAACTGGTCGCTGGGCACAGATACCGGTGTAAACCTTTTGAAGCCCGGCAAAAACCCTGCCTCCAACAAGCGTTTTCTTCTTATGCTGGCGGCGGTTGTCAGAGCGGTGGACGAGTATCAGGACCTGCTTCGCATCTCGGCATCTACCCCCGGCAACGACTGCCGTCTTGGAGGTGCGGAGGCTCCCCCCTCTATTATCTCGGTGTATCTCGGTGACGAGCTTGATATGATAGTAGACTCTATCACAGACGGCCTGGCCTACCGCAAGAATGATGCAAAATATATGTCGCTTGGTGTGGCATCAGTACCCGCAATAAGGAAGGACAATACCGACCGAAATCGCACCTCGCCCTTTGCCTTTACAGGTAACAAGTTCGAGTTTCGTATGATCGGCTCAAGCCAGAATATAGCCCTCGCAAACATTGTTATAAACACCGCGGTAGCAGAGTCGCTCTCGCTATTTGCACAGAGGCTGGAGGGATGCGAGGACTTCGACGGTGAGGTCGACAGAATTATCGCAGAAACACTAAAGGCACACAAGAGAATACTCTTCTCGGGCAACTCCTACTCTAAAGAGTGGCAGACAGAGGCGGCAGAGAGAGGTCTCTCTAACTACAAGAGTGCCCCCGAGGCATACTCGCACTTTACCGACGAGAAGAACATTTCGCTCTTCACTCGCTTTGGTGTTATGAGCGAGACCGAGATGCGTTCAAGGAGAGAAATTTTCTTCGAGAACTATCGCAAGGTCAAGAATATCGAGGCACGCACAATGCTGGAGATGACTATTCGCGACTTTATCCCTGCGGTGTCCTCCTATATCGGCAAACTGTCCGAGAATGTGGGTAAAAAGAGGGCAATTCTCCCCTCCCTTGACACCTCGGCAGAGTGCGAGCACATCGAGAAGCTCTCCGCCCTGCTCGGTAAGACCTACTCCGCATACAACGAGCTTATGCGTGTGGAGACTCAGGCTGTGAAAAAGACAGAGGAAGAGGATGCTGCCTTCTACTATATGACGCAGGTCGGTCCGAAAATGGATGCCCTTCGCCGTGTGGTGGATGCTATGGAAGTGCTCACCGCCCGTGAATTTTGGCCCGTCCCCACCTACGGTGATATTCTGTTTAAGATTTGATTTTTCCCTTTTATATTAAAAAGGCAAGCCGTATGGCTTGCCTATTCTTTTTGTGTTTTAATAAAGTCGGATCGTAGT
>JAZSMN010000067.1:0-1972 GCA_045535925.1 Eubacteriales bacterium | reverse complement strand
GGGCAGAAAGCGCCAAGCAATGTAATTTGCTTGGCGCTAATTTTATATTTTATCAACTGTAATAACGCAATAATGGTTATCTCTCTTTGACAAAACTGCAGTTTTAATATTATCTACGACCTTGTCAACAGAGTCCTTTACTTCAAATGGAACCTCGACATCGAAGATAAGATTGGTATGTGTTTGACCAATAACAACCCTAAAATCGTGAATATTAGCACCGCTATAAAGGCTTGTTACAATTCCCCTTGTAAACTCGCACAGTTCGGACAATGTCTCATCGTTGGTAACAATAGGGTCTAAATGAATTGTACATATTATACCAAGGTCGTTCGTTATCTCCCTTTCTATATTATCGATAACATCGTGAAGAACAAAGATGTCCATTTCTCCATCGACCTCTGCGTGGAAGGATGCTATGTAGTGCTTGGGGCCATAGTTATGTACCAAAAGGTCGTGGACGCCGATAACCTCGGGATATTTCTTTACCACCTCGTAGATGCTGTCTACAATTTCTTCAACAGGAGCCTCACCGAGGAGAGTATTTTTGGTTTCATTTAGCATCTTTAGTCCTGCTACAATAATCACAACCGAAACACCAAGACCAATAATAGAGTCTATCAAAGCAATATCTGTAAGCTCGATTATAGCGGAAGAAATAAGCACGGCAGATGTGGCAACACAGTCAAACAGCGAATCCTGGGCAGATGCTTTGATTACCTGGGAGTCGATTTTCTTTGATATCTTGGTATAAAAAATAGCAAGCCACAGCTTAAATAGGACAGAAACACCGAGAATAACATAGGTTATGTAGCTAAATTCAAGCTGCTTTGCCTCCGAGGAGAAGAAGCCTCTTACCGATTCACTAAACAATTCAAAGCCCACAAGAAGAATAATAAAGGATACTATCATCGAACTTATATATTCTATTCTTGCGTGACCGAAGGGGTGATTTCTGTCCGCCGGCTTTGCCGCTATCTTAAAGCTGATAAGCGAGACAATTGACGAGCCCGCGTCAGAGAAGTTGTTTAGCGAGTCGGCAATGATACCCACAGAACCAGACAAAAGACCCGCCACCATCTTGCCAAATGAGAGCAGCAAATTGACGAAAATTCCCACTATACTTGCAAAGGTGCCGTAGCTCTCGCGGTTGTCGGGCGATAGGCTTTTCTTGCCTAAAAATATTTTTAACAATAATTCAGTCATATCATTTCCTTATTACTAAAATCAACATTATAATGAAATATTCGATTTAATATTTACAAATAGCAAAATTAGTGATAAAATAAGTATACAGTCAATTTTGGAGAATTATATGAAGATAAAAGAGATAATATTAACGGGGGAGCGTCGTGCCCAGCTCGAAACAGAACTGCGTTACGCCACCGTTTCGGCAAGGGTGGATAACACCGAGGTCCTGGTTTACCTAATAAAAAATGATGAAAATCCAAACAAGACCAAAAGAACCATAGCCACGGTTACAAGAATCCTGACCGAGCTAAAAAGGGAAGGGCTTATTGGTTTCTTTGTAAGTCCGAGGTCCTTCGAGCTTAACAATACCGAGGCGCAATTCTTCCTGAATAAATACGAAAGCCTCCTAAACAACGAGGACACCGAGTTTACCCGAATATATTCTAATATCTAAAACAAAAACTTGCCTTTACAGGCAAGTTTTTATATATTTACTGATTTGCCTCAATGTAAGAAACAACGTCGCCTACTGTAACAAGCTTGTGAAGATCCTCATCATCAATCTCTACGCCAAAGGTTTCCTCACATTTGTAAATAAGATCAGCAAGTTCAAGCGAGTTGATGCCAAGATCTGCGGAAAGTTCTGCATCCATAGTAATTACATCAGCCTTGATGCCAAGTTCACGGACCAAAAAATCCTTAAAGGTCTCGAACATAATCATTCCTCCTAAATTTTATAATGGATAATTTACACTTGGTTAACAAGTACTTTTGTATAATA
>JAZSMN010000016.1:0-7324 GCA_045535925.1 Eubacteriales bacterium | reverse complement strand
GGGCAAGGTACCCCACGTATTCGGCTATTCTGTAGTAAATATTGTTAGCGGCAGTATGGGAGAGACTATCCCACAGGGCAGCTATATATTAGTGGAAAAGGTGGAGCCCGAAGAGATAAAGAAGGATGATATAATCTGCTTTTACTCCACGGATCCAACCATTTCCGGACTTCCAAACACTCACAGGGTCGTAAAAGATCCTATAGTGACCGAGATGGGAATAGAATTTGTCACTAAGGGGGACGCAAATGTCCTCGAGGATAAATACAACGCCAAGGGCGAGAATCTTATCGGTCGCTATGTCAAAAATATGGATACTCTCGGTGCCTTCGTATCAATGCTTGATAACGGGGGATTTACCGTGCTGTTCTTCGCCCTGGAGGCGATGATAGCGGTTATGGCAGTGAGTGCTTTTTTGCGCGCGCGTAAGGAAGCAACCGATGAAGCTGCCGCAAATGACAACAAAGGAGAGCAGGGGCTCTCGCAGGAAGAAATCGAGAAAATTATTGGTGAAAATCCCGAGCTTGTCAAGGAAATCGAGGCGAGGCTGGGACTGTCGATACAATCGAATGAAAATAACAACCAGGATGCTTAAATAAGATATCCAAAGTCGTGTTAGAAGGGAGGCCAAGTGTGGATAGTACACAGTCAAAGGATAGAGCGTTTAACACCTTGACAAAGGTGATATTAATTGTCGCGACAATTGTTTTGGTGGTGTATCTTATCACCGTGGTAATTGGCTCCGAGACCTATTTCAAAGAGTCATCAGAGAAAAATGCGTTGCTTAGCTTTGAAGCCGACCTCGAATTCGCAACCAAACTTGCCAACGTGCATTACGAGAATTTGTACGAGTTGGCAGAAAGGGTAGAGTATTCCACCAGCGCCAAGGATGTTGAAAATATAATTTCAAGCTATATCGGCTCGGCACAGTTCGGCGATCTCCGTTATTACTCGCAGGGGCAGGCATATTCGGCCGCAGGCGCTCCTATTGATGTGGAGGTCTCTGCCGATGCACAGATCCGCGAGCTTTCCCAGTCTATGACCGAGGGATGTATTGGCGCGTATACCGACACCGTCTATAAGATGCAGTGTATGGCTTTCTTCGTGCCTGTGCGCGGTAGTGCCTACGTTGACGGTATTTTGTCTATCGTTCCCGCACACGATATAATTAAGCTTGACGGAATTCTTCAGGATACCGCTATGCTTTCGGTGCTTATCGATGAGAGCGGCGCCATCTTTTCCGATACCATTATTAAGGGCACTGATTATACACTTGGTAACAATTTCTACACCTTCCTTGATAAGCTTACCAGTGATAAAGCAGATGCAAATGCGCTTAAGGCGGCATTAACGAAAAGCGAAAAGGGTTCTACTACTATCAGCTTTGGTGGTACAGAATACGCAATGGCTTATTCTCCCGTAGAGAGGCTTGGAAACCACTATTGGCTGGTAACCCTATCCGTCGCAGAGGGCCTTATTGCACCCGAACTTACCTATGTAAGACATATCATAAGCCTTTTGCTTATCTCGATTATCGCCCTGGCGAGTGGATTTGTCTTTGCTTTGCTTTATCACAAGCAGGCAAAACAGGCGCTTGCTGCGGCAACACTTATCGATCCTTTGCTTGATTGCCCCAATATGGAGCAGTTCCGCAGAGATATTCAATCAAATGCTCTTAGCAGCAGACGAAAATATTCTATAGCTGTATTCTCCATAAGTAATATTCGCTATGTCGAGGAGCAGCTTACAGATAAGGATACCAACGATATTCTTCGCTTTATTGCCAAGGTGTTTGAGAAATTCTCGGGCGAGGGCGAAAGCTATGCATACCTCGGTGATGGCAGATTTGCAATGCTGCTATTAAACCCCACACCTCAATCGGCAAAGTCTAAAATACACCTGCTTCGTGTGGTATCCAACCGTCACGAGCTGCTTGCCTCTAGCAGTATGAAGCTCCGTTTTGACGTCGGTGTTTATCGCATTTGGGAGAACCGTGGTCGTAGCGCACAGCAAATGATCGAGTGCGCAATTATCGCGGCAGAATTTAAGGGCTCTAATGTTCAAACACCCTACAACCTCTTCACCGAGGATGTAAACAACGAGATCGTACGCAGTGAACGTATCGAGGCGATTATGGAGGACGCACTCAAAAATCGCGAGTTTAGAGTCTTTGTACAGCCAAAGTATAACGTGGAACGCGACTGTCTTGATAGCATCGAGGCGCTTGTACGTTGGTTTGACCCGCGCAAGGGCGAGTATCTCTTCCCGTCCGAGTTTATTCCGCTGTTTGAGACCAACGGCTTCATTACCAAGCTTGACCACTTTGTCTACATAGAGATGCTCGAGTTTATTAGTAATGCCGCCGAAAAGGGAGAAACGGTCGTCCCCGTTTCGGTTAACGTTTCGCGCGTTACTGCAAATCAGCCGGATTTCATTAACTTCTATGTCGGTAACAAGAAAAAATATCGTATCCCCGATGGCTTCATTACCCTCGAGATTACCGAGAGCTTTGCCATGGAGGATTACGACAAGATGCAGGAACTCATCGAGCAACTTCACCAGGAGGGTATATGCTGTTCGATAGACGACTTTGGAGCGGGATATTCCTCCTTCAGCACGCTCAAGCGTATGACCATGGATGAGCTTAAGCTCGATGCCGAATTTATTCGCCGTGGTCCTCGCGAAGAGAATGATGACAAGCTTCTGCGCACCATGATCGCGCTGGCCAAGTCCTTTGGTATGAAGGTCGTGCAGGAGGGCGTAGAAACCAAGGAAATCTTTGACAAGGTTGTCGCTATGGGCTGTGATGTTATCCAGGGCTACTATTATGCCAAGGCCATCACCCTCGAGGAGTTTAAGATCTTCGCAAGGTCTAACACCTCTATCAAGTACAAGTCCAAGGTTAAATAAACAAAAAATATTTATAAATCCAGTAAAGGGGGGCATATCGTGAGTAGAATAGTCGAAGCTAAATTGCGACTTGTCGTCGCGGCAATAGTATTGCTTTTTACCATAGTTGCCCTCTTTACAATAAATACCACCCTCGCCTGGTTTTCCGAGAATGATACCGCAACGGCAAATAATATGCAGGTCAGTGTTAAATCTTTCCCCAGTTTGATAATAGCAAAAACGGAGGAAGAAATTGCCGAGGGAAAATTGCAGTTTGACGTAAGCTTCAAAGAGGCTTCAAGGCTTGATATGATAGCCGTCACGCATGATGATGACATAGAGGGTACATATCTAAAGTACGTCACAAACCATTATGCCGTTAGTCACCAAACGGGTATCGCAAAGCCTGGGCATGCCTTGGAGTTTGCTTCGGTTCCTTTGACCGACAACGGGCAATATTTTGTAGATTGCACCGTGCTCTTAGCATCCATATCTTCTCCTCTTGAAGCAAGCTCGCTTGTGGCAAAGCTTGTCGCGATGGATAATAGCTACCTCGACAACTCGTATATGTGTGCTATTAGCATCGATTTTTATGTTGATGAGGTTTCTGTCCAAGGTTATCGCGGAACTACCTCGCTTGCCGAGGCTGTTGACCCTAATTATCAAGGCATCAATCTCTTTAAGTCTGGGGACGACAGGATACCCCTAAATACAGAGGGGTACATTACCGTAATTATGCGCTGCTACTTTGATGGCGCTTTACTCGATAGCGACGGTAATGCTTATATTAATTCTTTTAAAGTAAAATCTGAGCAAGTATTCATCGGTGTTAACTTTACCGCGAGTGAGGAAACCGCTGAACAATAATCAAGTAAAGGAGGTTGTATTATGAAGATGAAAAATAGCATTTTAAATAGTTTTCTTGTTATGCTTGTATCGCTTTCTCTTTTGATTACATCCTCAGTGGCTTGGTTAATGAGCAACAGAAAAACAAATTCGGGCGATCTCGGTTTAGGACTTGAGAAGGACGATACTACCGCAACCTATGTAGCCTATATGTATGATTTGGATACGGAAGCGGGTACCGACAAAACCTCAAATAACGAAGACCTAAGTATCAGCAACCTCGTTCTCAACCGTTACGATACTATATTTAAAACCAAGAATAAGTATACTCCGGCATTTGCACAGATCAGAATTAAAGGCAGCGAATCTATGATGGTTGACGAGGGTACCGTCCATATAACTATATATAGAAATACCAAAGTTTCCATAGTAGATAACGATGCTATCACTTCCAATATAGTTCGTTTTTCCACTTTTCTTGCCGACTCTGCCTTGAGCAACCCCGCGCTCGAAGATCGTGATGACCCCGGGTCAGGGCGTGATGATCCTAAAGCGCTGTATGAGTATATAAACAGCGATGAAAGATTTGCCGCGATAGAGGAGTATAAGGAAAACAGCTCCTGGTCCAAATCCTTTGTAACAATAGTGGATAATGCTGATGGCACCCACACGCACAGCGTCGCAGATTCTATAACAATTTCGGTGGATTATACCACAGATAATTGGGTTTTCCACAACGATGGCTCACGGACTCTTGTCGTATATCTTTATATCACCTACGATGCAGAGCTGATTAAATGCTACAAAGACAACCATGCTGACAGCGATCTGTCGCTTAATGACCCTGGTGTTGAATTTGAAAACGATTTTGAAATAATAAAAATCAGCTACTCCTAATCTTCTAAAGATATTTGAAACCTAAACTAACGGAGAAAAAATGAAAAAAGCACTTTCTTTAGCTCTGGTTATATGCACGCTATTTGTCTTGGTGTTTAATACCGTAGGACTTGCGTGGCTATCGGATAACGGAATGAGCTCAATAATAAATGTAACGGGAAATATGCATAAATCCTATTTCCAGTCGGGCGACGGCTCCAAGGGTGCGCCCTTTGAGATAGCTAACCCGACCCAGCTTTACTATTTCTCGTGGCTTCAGTACCTGGGCTATTTTAACCAAAAGGATGAAAACGGGTATATAGCGCCCTTCTATTTCATAGTGTCAAAGGATCTTGATATGGAGGGGTTATATCTGCCCCCTATAGGAACGATGAATTATCCATTCCTTGGCAGCTTTGACGGAGCAGGGCACACTATTTCAAACCTTACCATCCAAAACAACTATGACAAACAACTGCTTGAGCCTCCGAATAATACCGAGAGCTTGGAGGGTGTCGAGATAATTGGCTTCTTTGGTGTTGTGGGCTCGCTCGAGGGCGAAACCTCTTATACCTATGATACAGAGGCAAATCAAATAAGCAACTTTGTGCTTGAGAATTTGACAGTCGAAACCCAGACAGATAAAGCCCTTATTGGCCTTGTCGCCGGTTATGTAAACGGCCCTGTAAACAAGGTTGGTGTTGTTGGCTCGACGGTTAATATTAAGAAGGGACCCACTGCCCTTTCTTATACCGATAATATATCGGATTATACTCTAATCGGCTATTGCGCCGATAATTATAAGGGCAAGCTGTACTCTCTCGATCTCTATCTCTACGACCCCAATACCGAAACCTATCAGGTCTTTCCCGAAAACTCCAGCGGTGGCGGCGGAACCGGCTGGGGCGGTAGTGTTAAGATGAAGGACATCTACGGATGGCTCGATGACGTAAACGACGCCGCGCAAAGAACTGGTAACCCCAATACCAATTACTATGTTTCGAGAGTCGATGTTATCGGCCTTGGCGAAAATGCAAAGCCCGTTACCAACACATCGCTTAGTGAGGTGGCATCAAAGCCGTCTTATACAATTACCGAGGCAACCTCGGACCACAAGTTTGGTACCTTCGTATTTGGTTATACTATGGCCTCTTGGGGCTCAACAGACGTTAACTTTGTTGGTGGCGGTCAGAAGGTTACGGAATACAAATATATCGAAACTGATACTCCAGTTCAGGTTTATTACCTTATAAACAACAATAACCAGTATGTTACATTTAACGGAAGTACATTAGGCACCTCATCGACACCAAGTGATACTATATGGTACAGAAAAGAGAAAAACGGAGAAGATATTTTCTACACCGTTTATAATTATAATGTGTATTATCTAACTACTACATCGGGATCCTTGAGCGTAATTTCTGCTGTTAATGTAGATCACGATGATCTGCCTTCAATTAGTGGCTCGAACGGTACATATGTGCTAACCCCAGGTGGCATAAGAATTTCTGGATCCGCCAACTCGAATTATTTGGATAACAATGGAACAAATGGTATTAGGAATGAGACTACTGCGAGCAATGCGGCAGTTTGGTCTATAGATCAAGTAAATGGCGGATGGACCATATCAACTTTAATTAATCAAACTAAATACTATTTAAGTCATTCAAACAACCGTCTTGGTTTAGCAAGCAGTACCAGTACTAATACCACATGGCAGTACAACAACAATCAAATCTATTATACTGTTACTGCAAATAATAATAGACAGACTACTTATTATTTGCGATACAGAAATAATGCATGGTCGCATAACACAACAGAATCTACAGTAACAATCACAGATGTGCAGGAGGTATCATACTCGCTTAGTTCAGCTGGTACAAACAAGAATGTTGATTTTACCAAAGATGAATATATCGACGACTCGATTGATAACCGCTATTACAATGCTAACGGAGATGAGCAGGATACCGGTGTTGGTGTAACATATTTCCCTCTGTCTTCCACTATTACCGAAAGTGGCAACAGTGTTCAATATAGTACCAGTAGCGGTAACACCGGCTATATCATAGGCGCCGGATGGGGTATCATTGACCCTGAAAATGATATAGAAGAAAGAGATGATAACGATTCTAATATTCGTATTTCCCAGTATAGTAACAGTATTACGAATGCAGACACACCCCTTACTATGACATTCCGCAACTATCAGTCCGGGGCCTTCCAGTCTGCCCCTCAGTTACCGACCGACGAAACTCCTCTTACCACCGAGCAGCTTCAAGCAATCACCAACCTTGGCCTTTTCAAGTATGCTAACTGCTATTCTCAGTATAGAACATCTATCACAACCTATTGTTATGGTCTCCACTTTATGAAGGCATCGGTTAGCGAGTCAAACACCACGAGAATTGACGCATATTTGAACGGCGAATGGATTGATAACTATGAGGTTCCCCTCAACTGTATAGACTTCAACCTTTATGAGCGCGGATTTATTAACTTCGTTGCGGGTTCTTATTATACCAACAATGGTGGTAACGACTCCTTCTTCTCTATATACGAGATCTTTAGAGATGGTAAAGATATTACCGGTATCAAGGAGATATACAAGATATATGGTGATGTAGATACCAAAACCAATCAGATAAATACCGCAAGTGAAGATGATTACATTTATACCTATGTTGCCTACGACAACAACGGAAAC
>JAZSMN010000088.1:0-2533 GCA_045535925.1 Eubacteriales bacterium | reverse complement strand
GAACAGATAGATGATATAGTGGTCTATCTTGCTTCCAAAGAGATATGAGAAGACGAAGTTCATTACCAAAAGGGTAAGAAGGGGAGAGAGTATACTCCACCCTATACCGAGTATGCTTCGTTTGTACTTCTTTTTGAAGTCGCGCTTTATAAGTTCCTCAAGCAGGAATCTGTTGCGCTTAAATGCTTGAAACATAAATACTCCTTAAAAATGTGGGGCAATTATAACCCGAGGACGAACTCGGCAAGATCGCATTCGCTCTTGTAGCCGTATTTTTGCTTTGCCGTTTCCAAGACCGAGTGATAAGGGTAGTCTTTGATTTTTTTGGCGATCTCACTTAAATCCTCGCAGTTCAACTCTTTAATATCCTTCCATATACTATCGTAAACACCTCGTTCTTCTTCATTTCTGTCAAAATCTCGGCAGTAAAGAAGAACGGGTATATCAAGTGCAAAGGCGTCAAACATAACCGAGGAATAATCGGTTATAAGATAGTCTGCCATAAGAAGAAGTTCCTGGGTTTCTGCGGTATCGTGGTTGGGGTAGTTGACAAGTTCCGAGTTTGACAGGAATGCGTGGTCCTTGTAAACTACAAAATAATCCTCGCCTAACTGCTCGGCAAGTTTGTCCAGATCGAGCAGGTATGAAATGTCAAACTCACCCTCTTCGGTTTTGTAGTTATAATCCCTCCAGGTGGGTAGATAGAGAACTATCTTTTTGTCCTGTGGGAAGCCGTACAGTTCTTTAAGTTTTGCCTGATATTGGTCGGAGTCAACATTGTCAAACAGATATTTTACCCTGGGATAGCCACTCCTGACAATTTTTGTCTTTGGAATATGGAAACAGGTTTCAAAGTAGGAGGATATAGATGGGTTATCGACAATAAGATAATCCCAGTTTGCGATTCCCTTGAATTTTACCACCTTTTGGTCGGGGTTTCTCTCGTAGACGGTTTTCTCGTGGGTATCGTAGAGCATTTTTTTAAGAGGCGTTCCGTGCCACAGTTGTATCCAATTGCTACCGCCACGTTTCACTATATTAGGGGACACCCAACTTTCAAATATCAGGGTTTTAGCCCTTGCGATAAAGCGATTTGCACGCTCTGTGTGTGGCTCTATTCTGTATTCAAGTGGAACTCTTACATCGTCGGTGATGAAGAAAATCTTTTTCCTTGTAGGAATTTTTATCATTTCTTCAAAGAGGTAACGAGAGTTGCCTGTGTATCGGTAATCAAAGCCCATAAAGAGAATAACGTCGCCGTAAAGAGCCCTTTTTGTTTCGGCAATATATTTATCTCTTAAACTTGCTTCCTTCTTTTTCTTCGGGACGAACAGATTGCGAATTTTCCTAAGTCCGTTTTTGAGTTTTGTGGATACCTTGACATAGATATTCTTGAGCCAAGGTTTTTTTACATAGTAAAACTCAATCATTGAGCCAAACTTGTGGTGGTTCTTGCGACGGAAAACATCTTTCTTTAAGTAGTCGCTGACATATGCATCCATACCAAGGTCGCTCACATCAAACTCGGATACGGCAATGACGAAGTCGCGTACAAAGCCGTCCTTTAGTTCTTTGGGAGTCCTTGCGGTGTAATAATAGGCGAACTTTTGAAGCAGGTAATGGAATACGTAATATCTCGCCTCGTCTGTTGCAGGATTTTTCTTGAAATCGCGAACGACCTCCTCGGTAGCGAGTATAAATCCTCGGCAATGTCTATCTGTTCCAAGGTTGGTTTTGGTGGTGGAGTTCTTATTTATGGTTACACGATAGAGGGGGGCGTGTATCAAGGAAACACGCTTTGCGTTAAGTGAAACCTTAACCCAAAAGGGAATGTCTTCATAAATGTAGTTTTCACCGTAAACTACTCCGTTATCTAAAAGGAAACTCTTGCGATAGAGTTTATTTACCGTGAAATATGGAGTAATCTTCAAGAGTTCAAGACACTCCTCGCCCTCAAGCATAGGACGAGAGAAGAAGGAGTCCTTGTTTACGTAATTTGCTTTTTTACCTATCGGTTCATAATACAGCCAGTCGTAAACTACAAGGTCGGATTCGTCCCTCTCGGCACGGGCAACGGCCAGGTCGAGGGTGTAGGGGGAAAGATAGTCGTCGGCATCGAGAAATTGGATATACTTTCCCTTTGCTTCTCTTGCCGCCATATTTCTGACGTAGCCTTGACCGTGGTTTTCAATCTGGATAAGACGTATGCGGTCATCTTTCAACATATATGAGCGAATTATACTCGCACTGCTGTCTTCAGAGCCGTCGTCAACACATATAATTTCGAAATTCTGATAGGTTTGATTTTGAATCGATTCGATAGCCAAAGCAACGAAATCCTCGGTGTTGAAGACAGGCATTATAACACTAACGAGGGGTTGCTCTTTTCCTTGGGCCAGGAGGGAATCGTGAAGAATCATTTTCCGAGCTCCTTTTTGATTTGAGTGGTTGAGATTTCGGGTGTTCTTGGCAGATAAACTACCTCACAGTAGTCCTTTAAGAAGTCAAACTTACCCTCCCAGTCATCGCCCAT
>JAZSMN010000019.1:0-3199 GCA_045535925.1 Eubacteriales bacterium | reverse complement strand
GACGAGGTGGATGTTCTTACAACGAGTGGAGCGGTAAAGAATATCACTCTCACAAGAAATGATGATGGCGCAGATTACAAGGGCGAAGTAGAAGTAAAGGCGCTTGTCTGTGTCGAGGACGAATTGCCAAAAACCGTGAGTGTCACAATACCTATTCAGCGTAGCATAACGCTTGAGGATATAGAGGACGATATGGACCTTGAGATAGAGGTGATGATAACCTCGCTTACCACCTCAATAAATGCTGTGGAGAGTGGTGTTGTTGTGACTGTGTCGGTTATCACCGAGGCTACTCTTGTCGGTAGAACAAACGAGAGTATTAGACTTGTCAGCGACTCATTCCACCTCTCTCGCGGCACAGAAAACGAATATACCACCAGCACCTTCACTAGCCATGGGGGAAATATATCCGAGGAGCTTGCAGTAGACTTAGAGTTTGACAGAAGCGAGCTTGGAGCACAGCATTTAAGGAACATTATATACTCGGATGGTGTTTGCTCCTTGAGTAGTGCCTCTATCGAGGGCGAACATATAAAGCTCGAGGGTGAAATGCGTCTAAGTGTCATGGCGTGTGAAATTAACGACAATGGCGAGCCCACTTTTGTCGGTCTAAAGCTTGATATTCCTTTTGCCGCAAAAGTAAAGAATTGTTGTCAAGACTCGGGCATTACCGACGTTTTTGCCGACCTTTCTCTCCTTGACAGTTCTGTGACGCTCGATGCCGATAAGATATACGTCAAGGCTACAGTCTCGGCAAATATGCAGCTTGTATCGAGCAAAAATGTTCGGTATGTATCCTCGTCTACCCTGACTGACGAAGTGTATGAGAGCGTCGGTGCCGATGTCGTGGTTTATTACCCCGAGGGCGGCGAGAGTCTCTTTGATGTTGCGCGCTCCTTCCACACCTCGCTTATGAAAATTGCATCCGACAATGCACTCTCCGAGTCTGCTTTCAGGTCGGCCGACTCGCCCGCCTCCCTCGTTGGTGTCCGCAAGCTTATAATCAAGTAGAAATTTTCTATATGCCTTAAATTTATACCTAACAAAAGCACTCCACGAGAGGACTCGTGGAGTGCTATTTTTATTCTTGTTCTAACCAGTTTTTGCCTGAGGTAACATCAGCGGTGAGCGGAACAGAGAGGTCCATAACTCTCTCCATTTCTTCCTTTACCAGTGCCATACATCTTTCTACCTCTTCGTCTTTAACCTCGACTATAATCTCGTCGTGTACCTGCATTACGATACGCGCATCGAGACCTTCTTTTTTTAGTCGGTTGTAGACATTTATCATCGCCAGTTTCATTATATCCGCCGCCGAGCCTTGGATGGGTGCATTCATTGCAACCCTCTTGCCAAAGGCGCGCATAGGAGCTTGTGTTGCCTTAAGCTCGGGAATATATCTTCTTCTGCCCATAATTGTGGTGGTGTATCCATCGCGCTCGGCTTCCTTTACTACCTCTTCAAGATACTTGTCTATATCCAGGTAGTTGAGAAGATAGCTCTTTATATACTTGGTTGCCTCTGCTACTGTCGAGCCTATGTCCTTTGCCAGAGAGAAGCCGCTAATACCATATACAATGCCAAAGTTTACAGCCTTTGCCCTCTTTCGCATCTCTTCGGTAACAGCTTCCTCGGGAATGCCAAAGACCGCTGCGGCCGTCTTTTTGTGTATATCCTCGTCGTTTCTAAAGGCCTCGGACATATTATAATCTCCCGAAATATGTGCAAGCAGTCGAAGCTCTATCTGCGAATAGTCGGCATCGACGAGCGAGTATCCTTCTTTTGCAATAAAGAAGCGCCTGAGCTCTCGTCCCATTTTTGTCTTGATAGGAATATTTTGAAGGTTAGGCTCTGCACTTGAGAGGCGCCCTGTTGCGGTAAGCGTCTGCTTAAAATCGGTGTGGATTCTCGACTCCTCGTCTGCCACATCGGTAAGTGCTGTGGTATATGTGCCGAGCAGCTTTGTTACCTGACGATATTCAAGAATATCATCAATAATAGGGGATTGGTCTCTCATACTCTCAAGGGTCTCGGCATCGGTAGAGTATCCGGTCTTACCCTTTTTCTTCTGTCCTTCCAGCCCCATTTTTTCATAAAGAACCTCGGCAAGCTGCTTTGGAGAATTGAGATTAAACACCTCGCCCGCCTGCATAAATATCCTTGAGGAAAGATCGCTTGCAAGCTCGGTAAGTGCCTCTTTAAACTCGTTTATACCATCTGGGTTTATCTTAAATCCGTACTCCTCCATATCGGCGAGGATCTTTAATAAAGGTAGCTCTACCTCTACGAGCAAATTGTACATTCCACCCTCGCGTAGCTTGTCAGAGAGCGCCGCCTCCAGATCCTTCATAACAGGGGTATAGCTTTCACCGCTTGGTGTAGTGCCGAGGAACATTGTAGCGAGCGAGGGAACACCTGCTTGTCCACTACCGGGGTTTAATAGGTATTCGTACAGCTCCAGATCGCAAAAATCAATGCTGTCGCTATCTATTCCTGCGGCCTTCAGCCTGTGATAAAGGGCCTTGCCGCCATAACAGAGAATGCGCGAGCCCTCAAGGAACTCTTTTATGGATAAGTGGGCACCCGTGTAGAGAAAATCGCCTTCGCTGGTGGAAAAATACATTCCTTTTTCCTTCCACTCCATTGCGATAAATGTACATTCTTGTTTACATAATTCCTCGCTCGAGACCTCTTTGAAGCTAAAATTCTCGCCTTCGGTGTTGCTTTCTCCACTAACCTCCTCTTTGGTAGGCTCCAAACCGAATTTTACAATAAAGCTCTTAAGTTCAAGCTCGCTAAACTTTCGGTATAGTCCTCCCTTGTCAAAGCCCTTGTATTCTATATCTTCAAGGCTAATATCCACTGGAGCATGGGTGTCAATTCGCGCAAGAGTTCTTGATAGGAAGGCGTTATCCTTGTCGCGTAAGAGCTTTTCTCTTACACCCTTTGTGATGCGTTTGTCGTCGATATTGTCGTAAATTTCCTCAAGTGTGCCGAAGTTTGAGATAAGCGTTGCGGCTGTTTTTTCGCCAACTCCTGCCACACCGGGGATATTGTCCGACGAGTCACCCATAAGCGCCTTCATATCTACAAAAAGCTCTGGCTCTATGCCGTATTTTTCGCGGAACTCGGTTGCTGTAAAGGTGAGTGTATCGTTGTTTGTTGCCAAAAGCACGGTTATTCTGTCTTGTATAAGCTG
>JAZSMN010000258.1:0-3823 GCA_045535925.1 Eubacteriales bacterium | reverse complement strand
CATTATATCACGCATCCTATCTTATGGGCTACAGCTGGTTTGAATATGTCCATATATACATAGCCGAAATGTGGGAATTTTTGTTTGTTCCTGTTTCGGTGGTGCTGATGCTTGTAGTACGAAGAGAGGGTGGCAAGCTTGGCTCTTTTAAGGTTGCCCTACTCTGTTCGGTCGCCCGCGTTTTCTATACTATTCCCTTCTATTATATGGAATATATGAGGAATAGTTATCCCCCCAACAGCTTTGACTCTATTATCGTTTCTTCTATTTACACCGTTTTTGAAATACTTGTTACACTTATTCACCTTTATGCCATTTGTGGCATCATATTCTTTGTGTGCCGTGTGCGTCGCAAGGGAGACAAGAACTATCTCCAGGACTCGCTTTTAAAGGAGGCATCCTTCGATTTTTCCTCCCCCGCATCGGTTATCTGCCTTGTCGCTTGCCTATGTCAATTTGCGATAAAGCTTGTCGGTGTTGTAAGCGTCACTATCAGCTTCCTTGTTGAATTTGGCGGTGGGTATACCCTGGGCGAGATACTACTTATTCTTTTTGACTATGTGGTTTGTATCGCGCTGCTACCTCTGTCATATATTGCTATCTGTCGACTAAAGAAGGAATTTGTTGACCAAGCAAGGGATGAGTAATATGAAAAAAAGAATAATAGCGACAGAAAATTGGGCGAGCTCTGACGCATCCCTCTCCAATAGACCGCCTGTACTCACCCACTACAAGGCCGAAAACAAAAGAACAAATGCTACCGTGCTTATACTACCCGGTGGGGCTTATTACAAGCTTTCGACCCACGAGGGCGAGGGGTATGCCGAGTTTTTTGGCGAGCTTGGTATGGACACTTTTGTGCTCGAGTATAGAATTGCACCCGACCGCTTCCCCTCTCCTCTTATAGATGCAAGACGAGCTATAGCATATATTCGCAAAAATGCCACCGTACTTGGTATCGACAAGGACAAAATAGCAATAATGGGGTCCTCCGCGGGAGGTCATTTAGCTGCGCTCACCTCTACATATAGAGGGGATGTTGGCGGCATTTCAGACCCCTGCGAATATCTACCAAATGCGCAAATTTTGTGCTACCCCGTGACGGATATGCGCTCGCACCCAGGCTCGTACAACAACCTGCTTGGAGAAGATGTAGAGGCGCTGGAGAAATCCGTCACCCCCACACTTATTGCTGACGAAAATACACCACCTGCTTTTATTTGGCACACCTCAAGCGACCCTGCCGTAAATATCGAGGGTACATATAGCTATCTACAAAGACTGCATCAGTTGGGTATCCCCTGCGAGATGCACGCATTCCCTGTGGGTGACCACGGTCTTGGACTTGCTAATGACGAACAAAGGAGTCTGCCCTATATCGCAAGGTGGTCAAGTTTCCTAAAAGAGTGGCTGGTTTATAACGAGTATCTGCCAAAGGAATAAAAGAGTATTTTTCAAAAGGATAGTTTTGAAAACAAAAACGCACCCTGTGGGTGCGTTTTTTGTTTATTTTTGCTTATTTTTTAACACGGGTGGTTATATTTCGCCGAATTTTGCCTTTGGCGACTTTTCCACAAGGAAGAAGTAGGGGGAGTCGGGCGAGTTGAGTATACGGAACTCGGAGGGGCATATGCGATACTTTGAGAGGGTGGAAAAATACTCTTTTAGCATCTGTCCTTCGAGGGCGCCCTCCTCGTGCCCGGGGTAGATTGCCACTATTAAAACCCCGTCTGGAGCGAGCAATTCGAGGGCCGCCTGTACCGCGGGGAGTGTGGTTTCGCGCATAGTAGTGACAGTCTTGTTGCCACCTCGGGGAAGATATCCAAGATTGAACATTCCCGCCTTGATAGGCTCGGTTACAAACTCCTTTACCCTATGGTGGGAGGCACATATAAGTGTGTAGTTCTTCGGTGCGTCATTTGTCACTAGGTGAGCCTCGGTGGATACAAGCGCCTGCTCTTGGATATCAAAGGCATATACCCTACCATTTTCGCCAACCGCTCGAGAGAGGAAGAGTGTATCATTGCCGTTGCCCATAGTGAAGTCTACGGCAATATCTCCTTCGTTTAAGTGCTTCATAATAAAGTACTTATGAAGTCCAACCAAATCAACCATTTGCTATCTCCTTTCCAAGCGAGGGCCTCACATAGGCCGTATAGTTTGTTTTATATGTGACAAATCCCGGCTTTGAGCCTGCGGGTTTGCGAATATTCTTAACACGGGTGTAGTCTACCGCCACAAGATCGCCTGTCGCCTGGCTGTAATATGCGGCGACCGATGCGGCCTCGGTGTAGTCACGCTCGGATGGTTCTTCGCCATCGGTGACGAGGATACAGTGCGAGCCGGGGATATCCTTGGTATGGAACCAAATATCATTTTTGTCGGCTATGCCAAAGGTCAGGTTGTCGTTTTGCATATTGTTTCTACCAACAAGAATGGTAAACCCCCCTGATGTAGACAGGGTGATAGGCCTTGCCTTTAACTTTTTTTGAGGCTGGTAGCCCTTCATCCTCGACGCGTAGCCAGAACGATAGAGCTCGTCCCTTATCTCGGTCAGGTCCTCTTCACTCTGCGAGCGGTCAAGGAAGCCCTTTACCGTTTCAAGGTAAACAAGCTCGCTCTCCCACTTTGCTATCTGCTCGGTAAGTACCTCTCGCGCAGTCTTTGCCTTGTTGTAGAGCTTGTACATTCTCTGTGCGTTTTGCGAAGGGGAAAGGCGAGAGTCCATCTCCACGGTTATCTCGGGGCAAGCTTCGTCATAATAATCCACTGTGACAAAGGATGTCATACCGCGCTCTAACCTATATAGGTTTGCGGTAATGAGGTCGCCTTTTTTCTTGTATTCCTCGCCCTTTTCACTATCCAAAAGTGACTCTCGTTGAATGGCGAGCTTACGCTCGGTTCTTGCTATCGCGTTGTTCAAAAGTGTGACAAGGTCATGGGCTCTTTGGTGAATGCGCTCCTGTCTATCCTTCTCGGCAAAATAGAGGTCGAGCATATCGGAAATTCTATCAAAATGGCGAAGCTTTACCGAGTCGCCAAGATAAGTAATATCCATATAGGAGTAGTCGACGGGCTTGTCGTTTTCATCCAGGGCAATGGTGGGGGTATATCTTTCCTCTATAAGTAAATTTACCCATTCGCTCATAACACTACAAAGTCTATCCTTGTCCACAGACAACAGGGGGACATCTATGCCACCCGTCGCACGATAAACAAGCTCGTGAGCTATCTGTGTCGCTATACCAGAATAGGTGGAGGTGATAAACTTCTCGCAGGACTTCTCCGCGGGGAAGGCCTCTATCTTTTCGTAGAACACCTCGGCATTAAAGTCAAGGGGACAAATCTTGTCAAAGGTGGCAGGGATTTGGTACTTTAGGCCCGGCAAAACCTGGCGCACAGTACTCGCGGCAAAGTCGATAATCTTCATCGCGGTTATAATCTTATCCTCTGCATCTGTGACTATAAAATTGGCATATTTGCCCATTATCTCGCAAATGATATGTCGCTTCGTAGGGAAGCCCATTTCATCATAACAGGACAGGTCAAATACGGCAATACGGTCAAAGCCAAGCTGTCGAACATCGGTTATTCTCGCGCCCGCAAAAAGCTTTCTTAGATGCATACAGAGCATAGGCGCCTTTACAGGGTTGTCCTTTGCCACGCTTGACACCTGAAGTCTTGGAGCATTAGGCCCTACATTAAAAACAAGTCTTGTACTGCTGCGTCCGTGGTGAACGAGCAGATCTATTTCATCCAGGCGAGGCTGGAGCACCTTCTCCACCTTTGCCTCGGGGAAGCCCCCAAGTCGGAGGCCAAGCGG
>JAZSMN010000051.1:0-3300 GCA_045535925.1 Eubacteriales bacterium | reverse complement strand
CTCCGACTTCCTGTTTATGATTTTGCTCTTTATCATTGTCGGCACGGTAATGGTACTTATGCCCGATATACTTAAGTTTGTCAATGATAGTATACTGGCGGCGGAATAAAAGTATACCTTGTAATTGAAGTTCGCTTCGGGGTGAAAGTTGCTTCCTATTTTCATTATGAATTCTGCATTTTAATTGTATGAGCAAACCGTGTTCTCCCGCTTGCGTTAAAATAACACCTTTACAAAAAAACAAACCTTCCTAACAACCACCCCAAAAATCCCGCCACACATTTCTAAAAAAACACATAAAAATCGCCCCTCTCGCTCTATTTGCGAGGGGGGCGTGTTAAATTATAGGGTAAAATATTGTAAAATCTCTTTAAAATAAAGGAAGATATAGGTATGTGGTGTGAAAAAATACCCGTTTATATAATGTTATCAAATTATATATAGGCTGGTATTAAAGGTCCTCGCTAAGGAAATCCTCGCCGCAGATAAGGGTGAGAAGCTCGTCCAGATCCTCGTTATCCTCGTAGTAGAGGGTGAGGGTTTTCTTTTTACCCTTTTCTTCGATCTTCGCCTTGCGACCTATCTTGCGCTGGATACGAAGCTCGATTTCTCTGATATAGTCCACCAAGGGCTCGACCTCTTCGGTCTCTTCCTTAACCTTCTTGGGCTTGTTCGCCTTTTTGACAGCCTCCTCAAGTGCTCTAACCGACAGATCCTGCTCTACGGCAATCTGTGCCAAAAGGATCATATCCTCCCTGTCCTTGACACCAAGAAGGGTGCGTGCATGTCCTGCGGACAGCTCCTTGGATGCCACCATAACCAGGATTTCCTCGGGGAGCTCGAGGATACGAAGCGAGTTCGCTATTGCCGAACGGCTCTTGCCCACCTTGTAGGAGAGCTCTTCCTGAGTCATGCCATACTCTTCCCTAAGCGAACGGTATGCCATAGCCTCTTCAAGAGGGTTGAGGTCCTCTCTCTGTATGTTCTCGATAAGCGCGATTTGCGCCGCATTTTTGTCATCTCGGTCCATGATTATCGCGGGAATTTCCGAAAGACCTGCGATACGACAAGCACGAAATCTACGCTCGCCGGCGATAATCTGGTATCTGCCATCGCCATATTCTCTTACAAGTATGGGCTGAAGTAGTCCGTTCTCACGAATACTTTCTGCAAGGTCGGCAAGTGCCGCCTCGTCAAAGTACTTTCTGGGCTGGTCGCTCTTTGGGTCAACGAGCGAAATCTTTATAAAAGTAATGGTATTTTCCTTGTTTGCGTTTTCTTCAGCAAGCGCGTTATCAAAAAATATTGCGTCGAGTCCTCTGCCGAGTCCGCTATTTTTCTTTGCCATTTTTATTCTCCTTAATTGGTAAAATATGGTAATTAATGATAAATTTTATCATTATAAGAGCAAGTCCATAATTTTCAACATAAAATCATTATTTTTGCCTTGATTTTGCTCTTTTTTGTTGAAAACTCGTAGAATTATCAACATTTCTAACAATTCAGTGTTGAAAACTCTATCCTGGATGCAGATTTTTGTCGATTTTGGTCATTTATGTATAAATAATTGGGGTTTGGTATATACCAAAATTAACTATTTTATATGGTTAAGTTACTAAGGTATGTTCTAAAAATACTATTTATTTACAAAAATTACTTTAGCAACTTTTTAATTTAACGAGTTTTTGTTCTTTTAATTAGATTTAAATTAAATTCGAAGCATAAGCTCTTTTGCTACCGCTGCGTATTCCAGCGAACCTTTGCCATAGGGGTCGTGGTAGCATATAGGCTCACCATAACCGGGTGCTTCGGATATACGAACCGTACGAGAAATCGGCACTTTAAAGAGTTTTTCGGCATAATACTTACGCAATTCTGCAACAACCTGGTTTGTCAGGGTAAGTCTGCCGTTGTACATTGTTAGGAGTATGCCAACCAACTGAAGCTCGGGGTTATAAAGCTGCTTTATCTTCTTTATGGTGTTAAATAATTGTGACATACCTTCAAGCGAGTAAAATTCGCACTGCATAGGTATTACAACACCATCCGAAATGCTCAAAGCCTTTACAGTAAGCATACCGAGTGAAGGGGGACAGTCGATAAATATGTAATCATAGTTATCTTTGATGCTTTCGAGAGCAATTTTTGTAAAGTTTTCGTCCTGCTCCATATCATAAAGCTCAAGTTCTGCGCCTGCGAGGTCAATTGTGGCAGGAATTATAGAAAGATTTTTGAATTTTGTTTTAATTATTGCGTCTTTTGCCTCTGCCCTTCCAATGATAATGTCATAAGTGGTTGTTTTTATCTTCGATTTTGATATTCCAAGACCGCTTGTCGCATTTCCCTGGGGGTCCATATCGATAAGAAGCACATTTTTGCCCTTTTTGGCAATTTGGGCGGCAATATTAACGCAGGAGGTTGTCTTGCCTACTCCTCCCTTTTGGTTTGAGAAAGAAACTACTTTTGCTTGCATTTTTACTTCCTACTTATAATATTTGGTATAATAAGTATATCATTTTATACCTGAATTGTCAATAAAAATATATAATTTAGTGTTTATTAGTTAAAATAGTTACTAAGTTGCAATATTTTAGGTAAATCTCTCTAAAATACCTAATTAGAGGTATACATACGGTTTATTGTTTCTCACAATTGTTTCACGTGAAACAATTACTATGATATTGTGAAATTTAATAGTTATATTTGTTGTTTTGACGCAATCATTAATAAATTATTTAACATTTGACTTTGTCAATAGTTATCTTGTATTTGCATTGATCTTTTTTAGAGAAATGTTTCACGTGAAACAGTTGAATTGTGGTTTTTTACAGCTATTTTTATTATCTGACGCTTTAAAACCTATAAAATGTGCAAAAATTAAAGTAAAATGGGTTAATTTAGTCATAGAATTAAGGTTTTTTCAATTTTTTACGGGCTGCTTATGTACATTTTAGATTATAAGTTAGTATTTCTTATGTTTTATTGCAAAACAACTAATAAGTATTTAAAATCGTGTTCCGGTAGGCGTATTATTAGTATATCTACGCGATAACTCAAATTTAAGCATTCTTAAGTGATAATCAGAATGAAAACAGTAATTTTCGGATAAAATATATGTAATTTTTAGTATTTTAACCTTTACAAGACTATAAATTAAGCTTTTTTAGTTATTTTTTGATATTTTTGATAATAAACAGGAATTTTTAGTATCAACTACAATGTTGGAGCTAAAGGGTGAGGGGGGGAATACTGTATTCGTTGGAGATTGATTATTGTTTTAGATATGTGTATTTAATTAGT
>JAZSMN010000024.1:0-5033 GCA_045535925.1 Eubacteriales bacterium | reverse complement strand
ATATTATATATAAGGTTAATCAATAGCTATTGTATGCGGTATTTATCGATATATGCAAGCATTGACAAAATATACGCAGGCTTATTTCGGCAACTGCAACGCATAAGAACGCGTAGCGGTCTATGTCGCAAGGAGTACTATTTCGGGACTGCAAAAATCACCAAAACTCGCACATCTAACGTAATATCTAACACTTTCCAAAATCACAATTTAATAGTAATTTACAATCCAAAAAGGCTGTAACGGAATATCTCGTCAAAGACGAGAATACCCAGATTCGTCACTGGTGAGCAAGCTCCCCGATGACTTCGTGGGGTATGCGAAGCGGATTCTGAAAAATGAATTTTTCAGAGCCGCGTAGATATTCTCTGCATATCATAATGCAACGGCTTGCATCCAAATCTCTATCTAACAATTAAATAACTGGTAAGATGATTTACTACACCGCAGAAATATCTCGTCCCTGACGAGTATACCCGCACTTGTCACTTTGACTCCGTGGGGTATGCGAAGCGGATTCGTGAAACAGGTTTCACGAGCCACCTCGAAATAGGACTGCATATATATGGTGTAGTGAACCACACCATATATATGCAGGAATATCGAAGCGGTCACAACGAGGCGGGCTTGAAAACCGTTAGGCCAAAAGCCACGGGGGTTCGAATCCCTCTTCCTGCGCCATAAAAATGAACACCACCCCTTGCGGGTGGTGTTTGTTTTTATTTCGTAGAATGAGTGGATGAGAACGCCCCTCTGCGACCACAGGGAAGCAGAATGGGGTTCGCATTCCAGGCAAGGCGCAAACGCAGTTTGAAAAAAGCCGTGCCGTCGGAATCTACAATCCCTCTTCCTGCGCCAAAGAAAAGGACAGCCGAGCAAAAAGCTCGGTTGTTTTTTCTTTCCTTTGGTGAATATCCCTTACAATAGCGCACGCTATTCTGTCGAAAAAGTAAATATAAAAAGAGGCTTTTGCATTGTTGCAAAAGCCTCAACTGTAATTAACATTTTGTGGTTTGTTTATACCATTGTGTAAAATTGCTTGTATTGTGTTATAGTTTCTGGCGCTTGCCTTTTATGGTGTTGAAGGCGTAGTAGATAGACTGGAGCTTGGGGAGGAGGTATGTGAGGGCTTTGTCCTCAAACTCTATCGGCACGCCCCAATATGCTTCAGCAATTGAGCCCGTGATAGCGCCCTGGGTGTCGGCATCTCCGCCAAGCGAAACCGCGTTTCGAATAGCATCTTCGAAGGAGGTGGACTCGAGGAAGCATACTATCGCTTCGGGCACACTCCTTTGGCAGGTGATGAATGTACCGTCATCCACATTGCAATATTCGCGAATCTTGTCCACCTTGAGGGTGGCGATTTCGGGATAGTACTCTATCATTCGCTGGCGAATTTCTTCCATCGATGCACCTTTGCGTGCGAGATATATCGCCATAGCGACAGATTCGGCTCCCTTGATGCCCTCGGGGTGGTTGTGCGAGACCTCTGTCACAAGGCGAGAGAAATATTTGACATCCTCCTCGCTCTTTGAAATCCAGCCAACCGAACTTACTCGCATTGCCGCGCCGTTTCCATAGCTGTTGTATGGCACGGGATTGTACATAAACCAGTCATAGAAGCTTCTACCCCAGCTGCAGGCCTGGTGTGCGCGGCCCATTTCGACCATCTTTTTTACAACAAACTTTTGGAAGTCGGGCTCGCGCCACCGTCCACGGCACAAAGTGAATGCCTGGGCTATCGCAAGAGTCATAAGGCTGTCGTCGGTGTAACGACACGCTCCTGTGAAAAGAACGAAATCCTTGGTTTTGTTGTTTTGCCATTCGTGTTGGCTTCCAACTATATCTCCAATAATTGCTCCTAACATTTTCGTGCCTCCTAATCTTTTTATCTTGTGCTTTGCAACTTATTGTATTAACAAGACTTTCGCCGTGTGTCAGAGTTGTTCCGGTTTTGCTTGGTAATGGGCAATACACCATTCTTGCCTCGCTTGACGGTATGCATAGCGTATTTAGTATAGCATAATATATACATGTATTCAATATTTATAGGATATTTTATTTTCTTATATCATATTGACATTTGATGAATGGGTATGTTAAAATGTTGTATATAATGTTTTTTGAGGTGCGTATGGAAGTAGATATAATGCTTGATGGTATGGGTGGAAAAGAGCTGACCCCCCTGTTTATTGGCCGTGAGAGGTGCGAGGGCGGATACACCTTTGGCCCCTTGGTGCGAGAGCATTATCTTATATATTTTTGCCTTAGCGGCGAGGGTGTTGTGCACGACTATTTTGGCGAGCATAAGGTGGCGGCAGGACAGTTTTTCCTCGTCCGTCCCAACGAGGTGACCACCTACACGGCAGATTCAAAAAACCCCTGGGACTATGCCTGGATAGCCTTTAGCGGCGAGGGCGCGGGTTGCTTCAAGGACTGTGGTCGCGTGTGCGACACCCCGGGCGACCTGGGTGAAAGGCTGGCCGACTATGTAGACGATGAAATTAACACGGGTGAGGGTGTTCTCTCGATTTTGTATGAACTCGTGTATCGACTCTTCCGCCTCGAAGACCACAGGGGCGGCAACGAGAGAGTTAGAAAAATTCGCCTACATATAAAGTACAACTATATGCTCCCCCTGACGGTAGAAGGTCTGGCTCGCGACTTTGGTTTTGAGAGAAGCTACCTGTATCGACTCTTCCGCCAGAGATATGGCAAGGGCGTCAAGGAATATATTTTGTCGGTCAGAATGGAGAGGGCATATCGCTTCCTGTACGAGGGCTACACGGTTAAGGAGAGCGCTCACCTTGTGGGATACGAGGACGAGTTTAACTTCTCCAAGGCCTTTAAAAAGTATCACGGCGTCTCCCCCTCGTCGGTAAGGCGAGGAACGGCAAGAGGGTAACCTTGTTAAATTGTTGCATAAAGATAGAAACGGCAGAAGCACACGGTGGTGCTTCTGCCGTCCTTTTATTAAATTGCGTCTGTCACAAATCTTATGATGCAAAGAATGATACCAATGAAGCCGTAGAGCTCAAGCAGACTGCCAAGAATCCACCATATCACACTAAGGAATGGTACAAGCATGTTAAGCACGCCTATCGCTATACCACCTATTGCGCAAATTACAATGAAGACTATAAGGTTGACAATGAATGACGAGGTGTCGCCCTTTGTTACCTTAAATGGTATTGGCCAAAACTTTTTGATTGTGTCCATTAAAAATCTCCTTTTTTATTAAATTATATGCAGTTATCTTTCTATGTTGCACTTTTTAGCCGTAGAAATACAGAGCCCTGTTTTTCATGCTTTGTCACTGGTATTCGCGTAATATCTCGCCTCTATGGGGGCGAAGAAGTCGTACAGCTTTGCGACATAGTCATCCTTGTTGACAATGTATGCAATTCCGTGCTCGGCGGTGGGCACGATAATAAGCTTTTTCTCACTTATACAAGCCTGGTGGTTTTTCACCGACATTTCGTAGGGCACAAAGCTGTCATGGTCGCCATGGGCGAATACAACGGGAACCTTGGCGCGAGTCAGGGAATCGACGGGCGACGCGGAGTTTGGGTCAAAGCCACCAAAGAGCAGAGCTCCCAAGCGGACGAAGGGATAAAATGCCCCTGCGGGCAGCTTCATATCCCGCATAACCTTGCAAATTATATCCTTTGGGGAGGTGTAGCCACAGTCAGCAAGGGTGCAGATAACCTCGGCGGGGAGGTCAAACTCGCTTGCCATCATTACGGTGGCGGCACCCATAGAAATTCCGGTAAGGATTATCGGGCGACCAGGGAACTCGCGGCGGGCAAAGTCAACCCAGGCGAGCACGTCAAAGCGCTCCTTGACTCCAAAGCTTATAACCTTGCCATCGCTCTTGCCGTGGGCGCGCTGGTCGACCAGGATGGCGCTGTGCCCTACCCTCTCGGCTCGCTCCACACCGACGCAGAAGTCACGGGCGCGGCTACCGCGATATCCGTGGAACATAATCTCGATGGGCGAGGTGGGAGTGTGCTCGTAATATGCCCCATATAGGGTGAGTCCATCGGGGGTTTTTACCAATATTTCTCTACACGGGGTGGCACGAAGCTCGTCAATCCAGAGTCGCATACTCTCGCGATAAGGAGCATATCCGTCACCAACGGGCAGGTCATAGCCGTCCGACTTTGCTCCCTTTGAGGTGCGAAAAACGATACAGAAGCATATATAGGAAATGAGAAGGGCGAGAATAAGTAGCCCCACCAAAACAAATCCAATTATTATAAATGCGTTTAGCATATTAGTCCTCTAATTTTTGCGTTTTCTTTATTATAGCATTAAGTATGTCCCCCGTCAATGACCTCGCGACATTTTGTCAATATTTTGTGACGAGGGTCGCCCTATTCTCGCCAGTCAAATTAAGCTATTCGCGGGGGAATAATAAAAGAAAAATGTGCATATACTATTTATGGAAGCACTAAAGAGAAAACATGCTTTTTATATGAAATTTTGCCAGCCCGAGCTAACAGTTTGGAAAAAGGGCGAAAAAACCCGTAGAGCGAGAAAACCGAGGTTAAAAAAATATTTTACACAAAAAGCGAAAAAGGTCTTGACTTTTGCGTATTATAGTGATATAATAGTTGGGCAAGTGTGAGAGAAGCACGGTTAACTGCCGGAATGGCGGAATTGGCAGACGCCCGGGACTTAAAATCCCGTGAGATTTTTTCTCGTACCGGTTCGACCCCGGCTTCCGGCACCATTATATCGCGGAGTGGAGCAGTCTGGCAGCTCGTCGGGCTCATAACCCGAAGGTCATGAGGTTCAAATCCCATCTCCGCTACCAAAGGCTCGTCGTATGACGAGCCTCTTTTTTTGCCTCCCGGCAAAATTGGTGCGAGATGGGGTTTGAACCTCACGAGCTACGCTCTATGACACGAGCACGCGGATGCGACAAGTTTAGCATAAAGGTCGCACCTTGAAAGAACAAAGTTCGCCATCCTACCCTAAACCGCGTGCCGTCGGGGTCCATTCCGACACCTCGGTGGCGGAATACAGCG
>JAZSMN010000149.1:0-2578 GCA_045535925.1 Eubacteriales bacterium | reverse complement strand
GAGGAATACCAGGCATACTATCACGAGGAGCTGATCAAGCAACTGTTTTCGAGAAAGTATATGTGGGCAACCCACGTATGGAATATGTTTGACTTTGGAGCAGATGCAAGAAACGAAGGCGGCGAGAACGGACAGAACCATAAGGGACTGGTAACCTTCGACCGCAAGTATAAGAAGGATTCCTTCTATGCATACAAGGCATGGTTATCGGACGAACCGTTCGTGCATCTGTGCTCTAAGCGATACGTAGAACGCGTAGAGGATGTAACGAAGGTGACAGTTTACTCCAACCTTCCGGAAGTAGAGCTGTTTGCAAACGGTGTGAGCCTCGGCAAGAAGACCGCTCCCGACCACTTCTTCTACTTCGATGTACCCAACGCCGGCGAGACCCAGCTCAAGGCTGTTGCAGGCGAGTTCTCTGACGAGAGCGTTATCCGTAAGGCTCAAGAGTTCAACGAAGAGTATCGCCTCAAGGAAAAGAACGCTATCATCAACTGGTTCGAAGTTAATATGCCCGACGGATACTTCTCCATCAATGACAAGCTCTCGGATATTATGTCCACCCTTCGCGGTAAGATTTGGGTTGGTTTGTTCTTGATGAAGATTATGCCCAAGAAGGACTCAAAGGCTATGGGCGGCTTCACGATGACCGAGGAATTGAAAAAGATGCTTGGCAGCTTCACTATCCTTCGTCTTACCGGTATGATTGGTATGGTAGGTGCTACTGTTACCAAGGAGCAGCTGCTCACCCTTAACAAGCGTCTTAACAGAATTAAGAAGCCTAAGAAAAAGTAATTTCCTCTCGGCTTTGTGCTTTAGAGCCACAGGCAGGGAGCCCATTGTATAAATTTACATTTTGGGAAAAGGACGATGACCCGGGTCATCGTCCTTTTTGTTATTAGAGAAGGCATTTTTGCATAACATACATGTGCCCTGCTTACCTCTTACAAAAGATGCTATTTCGGCACAGTTTTTGGCTCTTAAAAAATATAAATTTAATATAAAATGGTCTTGATTATTGAAAAAATTGTGATATAATTGTTTGCGGCAACCAACAAAGAGGTTGCTTTGTATGTTAAAAACGGTATGCCGACGAGTTGTCGGCTTATTTTTAGGCAATATAGAGATTAAAATTGGGAGCAAGCGACTCTACGGCTTGCAGGTAGGTTATCATCCTTACTGTAACTACAATGATATTCTTGTAATATAATATGAAAAGCTCCCAGGGACTGTTTTGTTCTGTGGGAGCTTTGTTTTGTTTAGTTTTTGTTTTTCAAATTTGTGGCGCTGTGGGTAGCATTTTTCTTTTTTTGTCAAAAAGGTGGCGCTTTTTTACACTCGCGTTTTGCTCCGCCCTTACATATTAGCTTCTGTGCGCTCTTGTGGGGCCTATGTGATAGAGCGAGTTAAGATACTCCATATCCTCCCTCGAAATCTCAAAATCCAGGTCAATATTTGCCTTAATTCTTTCCTCATTCACCGACTTTGGCAGCGGCAGGGTGCCATTCTCGATGCAAAAGCGTAGGCAAATCTTAGGTATTGTTACACCATACTTTTCTGCAAGGCTGACTAACTCGTCCTGCTCGACCAATGCACCCGTCGCCAAGGGGGAGTATGCCTCGACAAGGATGCCATTTGCCTGGCAATACTCGGTAATCTCGCTCTGTGTGTTGCCTACAAAGTATCTAATCTGGTTGACAGCGGGGAGGAAGCCTGTCGCCTCGACTATCGCCTTTATATCCTTAACGTGGAAGTTGGAAACACCAATGGCACGGACCTTGCCCTGGTTGTAAAGCTCTATCATAGCAGAAAAGGCGGCGATATTTCCCTCGGTGTAGTCGGCACCCATATCGGACCAGGGCCAGGGCGCGTGGATAAGATAGAGGTCAATGTAATCGGTACCCAGGTTTTTAAGCGAGGCCTCAAAATGCTCTACCGCCCCCTCATAATACTTGATATCGGCGGGCAGCTTGGTTGTTATGAACACCTCTTCGCGTGATAGGCCACTGTCAGCGATAGCGCGTGCCACACTCTCCTCATTGCCGTAGGCAAAGGCTGTGTCAATGTGGCGATATCCCGCCCTAAGTGCAGAAAGGCAGGCATTGTAGCACTCATCTCCATTTGCTATCTGCCAGGTGCCAAAGCCAATAGCGGGGATTTTGACCCCGTTGTTTAGTGTGAAAAGCTCGTTTTTAATCATATCAGGACTCCTTTTTTACTCTCCCAAGGTTTTTATCCTGGGTGAAAGCTTTGTTTATCCTCGCACGAGGGTGTTTTATCCACTTTTGGTTGATTTATCCGCGGAGAGAGTTTTGTTTATCCTCGCGCTTGGGGATTTGTTTTATCCGCGCGCTGGGGTGTGTTTATGCTCTGCGGACAGGTCGGTTTATCAGCGTGTGGGGGTAGTTGCTTCCTTTTTATATTATAGCATAAAAAAGACGAATTTACAACCTGCAAAATAGAAAGAAATATCGCCCTCTTTGTCGCCTAGAGTCACGGACGCACCCCGCGTAAATATATCCCAAATTTATTATCGCTTTATCTATTGACAGGGGTGTGGAAAGGTGGTACCATTGTT
>JAZSMN010000134.1:0-3321 GCA_045535925.1 Eubacteriales bacterium | reverse complement strand
GTAGAAGAAGCTAAGAAAAGAGACCACAACAAAATAGGTAGAGAATTGGGATATTTTATGACTGACGAAAATATCGGACAAGGATTACCTTTGTTGATGCCTAAGGGATCAAAACTTTTCCAAATCTTATCTAGATTCATTGAAGATGAAGAAGAAAGACGTGGTTACGTTCGTACCAAGACTCCATATATGGCAAAATCTGATCTTTATAAGATTTCAGGACACTGGGATCATTATCAGGACGGAATGTTTGTTATGGGCGACGAGGAAAAGGACAAGGAAGTATTTGCACTCCGTCCTATGACCTGTCCGTTCCAGTATCAGGCATACCTCAATAAAATGAGAAGCTACCGTGACCTTCCGCTTAGATACGGTGAAACATCAACTCTGTTCAGAAACGAAGCATCGGGTGAGATGCACGGTCTTATCCGTGTCCGTCAGTTCACCATTTCCGAGGGACATATAGTTCTTCGTCCCGAACAGTTGGCAGAGGAGTTTGCAGGTTGTCTTGACCTGGCTAAATATTGTCTTGAAACCCTCGGTCTTTGGGAGGACTGTACCTTTAGATTCTCCCAGTGGGACCCCAAGCGTACCGACAAGTACGAGGGTACACCCGAGCAGTGGGAAGAGGCACAGAGCATTATGGGTGAGCTTCTTGACACCTACCTCGGCCGCGAAAACTATGTGGTCGGTGTAGACGAGGCGGCATTCTACGGTCCTAAGCTCGACATTCAGTGCAAGAACGTGTTTGGCAAAGAGGACACAATTGTTACTATCCAGATAGATATGCTTCTTGCTAAGAAGTTTGGCATGGAGTATGTTGACCGCGACAACACCATGAAGACTCCCTACATTATCCACCGTACCTCTATGGGCTGCTATGAGAGAACTCTCGCTCTTATCCTTGAGAAGTATGCAGGTGCTCTTCCCCTTTGGATTGCACCCACACAGGTTACTGTTATCCCTGTTGTAGAGGACTTTGCCGACTACGCGGCAGAGGTGGTAAAGAAGCTTGAGAACCTCGGCATTCGTGCAGAGCTTGACGACAGAAACGAAAAGCTCGGTTACAGAATCAGATCGGCACAGCTCTCCAAGGTGCCCTACATGGTTGTAGTAGGTGAGGACGAGATGAAGGAAAACTCGGTTACTGTCAGAGCGCGTGTTGAGGGCGAGGGCGGTAAGTTTAGTGTTGATGACTTCATCGCAAAGCTCCTTCACGAAATAGAAACCAAAAAGCATTAAGAGGCCCCCTATGATTTATTCGTTAAAGAGCGAAAGCCTCACAGCAAGTATAAACTCCCTGGGCGCCGAGGTGGTTTCGGTGCTCGACAAAAATGGGCACGAGTATATTTGGAGCGGCGAGTCCTGGCGCGACCACGCTCCCCTACTCTTCCCTGTTTGTGGCCGACTGCTTGAGAACAAGTACACCTATCTTGGTGTAGAATATAATATGAACGGTCACGGCTTTGCCAAGGCGAGCGAGTTCGAGGCTATAGAAAACAGCGATAGCAAAATCACCTTTAGACTCTGTGACAATAGAGAAACAAGGTCAATTTATCCCTTCTCCTTTGAGCTTGTGGCAGAGTACACACTCTCCGGCAACAAGCTTGACGCTCGCTTTACTGTAAAGAACACCGACAAGGTGGTTATGCCCTATATGTTCGGCTGGCACCCTGGCTTTACACTTGCGGGCGAGGGTGATATTGGCGCCTTTTCTATCGACTTTATGGGTGAGTGCTCTCCCAAGATGCACCCCCTTAGGATGGTAAACGGAAGTCCCACCCCCTTCTTAAGCGAGGATGTAATTGACTTTAATCTTGACAACGGTATTTTCGCCCTTGACGAGGATTTGATTTACTCAAATGACACCTTGATTTTGACAGATACACTTGATAAGGCGACTCTCTACTCGCCCGACACAGACAAAAGGGTGAGCCTGTCCTACAGCGACAATCTGCCCTACTTCTGCATTTGGAAGAGTAGCAAGCCGGGCTCTCGCTTTATCTGCCTCGAGCCCTGGAGTGACGTGCCCGCGGACGGTATCACCCCCGAATGCTTCGATACAAGGAAGATGTCAAGACTCGCACCGGGTAGCGAGGAAAAATACACCTATTCTGTAATATTCTCTTGACGGCCGCGAGCCGTGGTGGGCCTGTCTTAAAGCACTATGAGGCAGGCCTAATTTTACAGCAAATTACCGGGAGGATAATTTGAAAAATCTTTTTAAATACTTAAGGGGCTGTATAAAAGAGACTATTCTTGGACCTCTTTTTAAGCTGGCCGAGGCAACACTCGAGCTTATAGTCCCTCTCATTATAGCGGCGATAGTCGATATAGGAATAAAGAACGGCGACAACGAGTATATCGTGTGGATGTGCCTATTACTTGTAGGTATGGGCGCTGTTGGTCTTGCTTTTTCTGTCACGGCGCAATATTTCTCGGCAAAGGCGGCTGTCGGCTTTGTTAAGGATGTAAGGCGCTCGATGTTCCTAAAAATGCAGACCCTGTCCTACAGCGACATTGACCGCATCGGCACATCTACAATGATTACAAGAATGACCGCGGATGCAGGAAAGCTGCAAAACGGTCTAAATCTCACCCTGCGCCTGTTGTTGCGCTCGCCCTTCGTGGTCTTTGGCGCTATGATTATGGCGTTTACGGTAGATTTTGACTCTGCGCTCTCCTTTGCGGCAGTTATCCCTGCTCTGTCGGTGGTTGTATTCGGCATTATGTTTATCACTATGCCTCTCTATAAAAAATCCCAGGCAGGCACAGACTCGCTTCTTGAAAAGACCAGAGAAAATCTCGCTGGTACAAGGGTTATCCGTGCCTTTTGCAAGGAAGAGGACGAGATAGGCGAGTTTTATAGACGCAACGACTCGCTCACAAGAGTGCAGAAAAATGTAAGCGCTATCTCTGCCCTGACAAATCCCCTGACCTATGTGCTTATCAACCTGGCGATAGTTTGGCTTATCCACATAGGTGCTCTGCGCGTAGAGTCGGGCGACCTTACCCAGGGTCAGGTCATAGCACTATACAACTATATGTCCCAAATTCTTATCGAGCTTATAAAGCTTGCAAACCTTATTATAAGCATTTCAAGAGCTCTTGCCTCGGCAAGGCGCATCTCGGATGTTCTCGATTTAAAGAGCAGCGAGATTTGTGGCAGCCGCGTAAGTGGTGAGGACGGCTCCTGTGCGGTAGAATTTCGTGCGGTATCCCTGACCTATGAGGGTGCGGGCGAGGAGTCGCTTAGTAATATCAGCTTTTCGGCCGGGAGGGGACAGACTATCGGTATTATTGGTGGCACAGGCTCGGGCA
>JAZSMN010000097.1:0-9503 GCA_045535925.1 Eubacteriales bacterium | reverse complement strand
TAACATCAGGGAATTTGATACCAGAGAGGTCAACGTCCGCCTTTACTATCTCCCAAGCAAAGGACTCTGCGGCAAAGCCGATAACCTCAAAGTTTGCGGAATCGTAGCTGAAGCTTACGCTTGCGACATATTCACCAACGGTGGTGGCAGTGTTGTACTGGTAGTTTATTACGAAATCAAGGGGAAGGTCATAAGGAAGACCTGCAAGAGTAACACTCTGCTCGTATCCACTATAAACAAGTGCGCCGTAGTAATCCCAATATACCGAAGACATATCTACAACCTTCTTGGTAATCTCCCACTCATAGGTCGCAGTGGTCATGCTCAAAACATAACCAGGGTTGGTAGATGAGAGAGTTACAGTAGCGGTGTAGGTATCTGTGTTTGTAGCCTTGTTAGCTGTGTAGGTAGCGGTTACACCAGCGGGAAGGTTGGTGATTTCAACCGTCTTTTCGGTGCCGTCATATTCAAAGGTCTTGCCGCTCCATATAAGCTCGGGAATGGTGATAACACCAAGGCAAATCTCCCAAGGCTGGGTGGGTACTGTGCCTGCTATTGTGTAGTTGCCATTTGCGGGGCTTACTGTAACAGATGCAGTGTAGTTACCAACATTGGTTGCCTCGTTCTCGGTATATGTACCAAGAATAACTCCGGCAGGGATAGTAGCCATATCAATGGTTACTGTCTTTACTGTTCCGTCATAAACGAAGGCGTCGGTGTAACTCCACTTAATACCGCTTACATCAACAGCCAAGGGGTTGATGGTCCACTCGCGAGAAAGACCCACGATGTTAGCATCAAGCTCGTAGTTTTCTGTATCAAATACGGTATCATCAATGTTAAGTGCGATAATAATAGCGGTATAGGTCTTTGCATCGATGCCGGTGTTATCGGTATAAATCGCGGTTACACCTGCGGGAAGACCAAGAGCCAAAACAGCCTTTTCGGTGCCGTCATAGGTGAATGCATCGGTGTAATCCCAGGAGACGGTGGACTTGTCGATAAATGCCTTTTCGATATCAACAACAACCTCGTCCGAGGTAAGTGGGGTGGTGTACGTACCGTCGGTAACAGTAACAACACAGTAGTATGTGCCGCTGTCCTTCACATTCTTAACCATGAAGGAGTCGGTGGTAACGTCTATCTTTGCGCCATCCTTGTACCACTCGTATACATAGGTTGCAGAGTCAGAACCACTTACAATAACCTTAACTACACTCTCGGTAGCATCGTAGGTCTTGGAAATAGCGCCGCTGATAAGAATATCAAAATCAGAGGAGAATGCCGCGGTAAGAACAACGTCCTCGTCGGGCATCTCGGTGATAACAGTACCCTCTTCGTCTACCCAAGCGAGGATAGGTCTGCCCTCTACCTCGGTAACACCAGAGAAGAATGCAACGTCTGCGCCCGCAGGGAGGAAGCCCTCGCGAATGGTTTCGCCGTTTACAACATACTGTACACTATTAATCTTGTCGAAGGAGATGTTGATATCAACGCTGGCGGTTATGGTCTCTCTATCAATGAAAGCTGCAAGCTTGGGACCATATTCAGCGCTAATAGCGGTAAGCACCTTTTCAATATTTACGGTATGGGTACCCTCGTAGCCGAACTCACCATTTCCATAGTAGAGATCCATAAGGGTGTTGTCCTTAAATCTCTCGGGAATCTTGGCAAATATCTTCTCGGCATAGGGCATAAGCTTGTTGAAGTAACGCTCGAACTGTCTTACCTTCTCTATAATCTTTTCGTTGGTAAGTCCGGATAAGTCAACATACTGCTTTACAAACTCGCTATCAAGGATGCCCTCGAAGTTAATGTTGTTCAAAAGCTCGATGATATCATCGAATGTGAGTCTGTTGTAAAGAGCATATACATCGTTTATATCCTTGGAGAATGCAAGGAATATCTTCTGCTTGAGCGAGTCGGAGAATTGTCCACTCTTGGCAGCTTTAAGAACATATTCAGAGAACTTGGCAGGAACTCTCAAATTGAAGGTATAGGTGCCGTCATCTGCTACATATACATCTACATAGTCAGCGACAATGCGAGCCAAGGTTCTAATCTTCTCGTATCCACCACCGATAACACCGGTAAGAACAAAGTCACAGTTACCAAACTGGGTAGATATTTCAATGTTGTAGGACAAACGCATCTCTTCGTTTGTCATATTGGCGATGTCGTCTGCTCTGGGAAGATCCTTTATGAGGTCCTTTACAGCTTCGGTGCTAAATACAAGACCACTGTCGCCACCAAAATCGCCGTAAATTGTGGTACCGTTTACCTTGATCTCGTTTACGTACGAAATAACGTCGGCAACAGAAAGACTGGTATCCACATCTTTAAGCTCTTCAAGGAGCAAGAGGTAATCAACTATAAGTCTCTCGGTATAATCAATAAGCTTGTTGTAAAACTCGCCGTGTCCTATGCCAAGAACAGCCTCGAACACTCTGTCACGGAAGTCATCTTCGACAGGGGGGTGAGTCACATCAAACTCGGTGCGTGCCTCTACCTCTGTCTTAATCTCTCTCTTGATGTTTACAAGCTCTTCGGGATCGCTGTTCTCCAAGTGGGTGAGTATATCGTGGAATACTGCAACAGCATTACTCTCGTTTACGATCTCGTGAACCTCGTCAGAAAGGATGTCATCAAATTCGTGGTCGTTCTTAACCTTTACAACTATCTCGTGAATGATATCGGTGTAATCTTCCTCTTGATACTCGCTTAACAGCACCTCAACGATCTGGTATATAGCGTCAGCATTTATCTCTGCTTGAAGAAGTGCCTTATCATTGTAAACCAGTGCGATAGCTGCATCGATGTTTTCGGGGCTTACGCCATCGGCAAGCTCACGCTCTTTGATAATTTCTTTAAGCTTGGCATCAATATTGTCATAAAAACGAGGCTGCTCACTCTGTCCATCAAATCTGTATGCAAAGTATCCGTCTATGCACTCATCCACAAGCTCATCGATCTTATCCTCGATATGGTCGTCGAGTACGGTGTAGCCACTTGCATGGGGATTGGTGGACGCATAGGTCTTAACAGCATTTTTGATAAACTTTTCAATCTCTGCATCGATATAATCGTTAAGAATATCCTTGATGGTAGAGTGACCAAGAGTGCCGTTTACATAGGCAAGAGCCACGTCTTCAATATAGTTAGCGATCTCACGGTTAATAAACTTGATGATATTTTCAGGAAGGTCGGGCTGGGAATGTTCTCTATCTCCGACTATCCAGTTTATGTATATCCCAACATACTCGTCAACATACTTCGACAAGCGATCGTTAACCTCTGTTTTGAAGAGCTGGTTTACCTTATTTTTGATTTGCTCCTCACCGTATTCTTCAAGATCCTCGGTGGTAAACATACCTGTCTTGACAGCAGTCCTGAGAAGGTCGCATGCATAATCTATAAATCCGTCGATCAGACTATCATCATTGACAGCAACCTTGAAGAATTCAAAATATGTATCTTCTGCCTGCGATATTGATGGATCAAGAGTATCGATGTATTTATCAATAACTACCTTCCAAATTTCATCAACGCTGAAACTACCCTCTACCTCAACACCATCGCCGTACTGACCGTTGATAATGTCATTTTTCAGGTCATCAAGGACGATAGTCTTGATAGCTACGACAAGCGTTTCAAGCATTTCCTTAATCGAAGCCTTGTTCGTATCAAGAAGTGCATCGACGTCGGGATAGAGCGTAACTTTGAGCTCGTTGTCATCGTACTCAATTACGCACCAGCCTGTGTCAAGGGTGCCCCCCCCAGTGGGCTCACCCACGGGTTTTTGTGTAGTGGTGTTGGTGCTTTCGGTTTGTGTAGTCTGACCATCCTGTGCAAAAACAACAGTAGGAGCACAAACGCCAAAGACCATAGCCACAACAAGAATAAGTGTCAAAATAGAACGCCATGTCTTTTTCATTTCGTTACCATACCTTTCGTATATAGATTTTCTGTATTTATTATATATTGATTCTTAATAAAATTATATCAAAGCATAAAATATTTGTCAATGATTTGTGACAAATATTTTAACTTTCATAACATTGACCAAAACAACTATCCATATTGCACAATAAAAGGCCTATAATTTGGCACGGCTATGCCCTTATTGGTGTTTTTCGCCCCCAATTTTCTGTCGATTTTGATGCCCTTTTTAGGCTTGCACCTAAAATCACCCTCATGCCCGTGTCACATTTTTGAGAAAGAAAACGGCAGGTTTCCCTGCCGTTTTTAAGTATTATTTCTGCTATACCTTAGGTTTTTCTATATGCCGCTTTTTCTCTTTTCTTATAACGATAATGGCTATAACAACCGATGGAATTACCACCAAAATCATCATACAGACGAAGACGATACTCATAACCAAAAGGCGAAGAATTCCCTCGCTTATCTGGAGTCCCTGCGGCTCTTCTTTTTGTGGCAGACGTGTAGAGCGGAACACCGCCTTATAGGTCTTGTCCTGCGTGACAGGGGTTATTGTATCCGACCAACCAGAGAAAGTATAGCTATATCTTGAGTCGTTGGCCTTTATAGGCTCTGGTGGCGGGGGAACCGTTTCACCATAGCCAAGGTAGTAGGACGCCAGGACTTTGCCCTTGTCATCGGTAAATCTTATTAGATATTCGATGTATGAGCACTCTACACCCACAGAGATATCCTGCGACGGCATTTTAAACTTAAAGTCATTTACCGTGCTTTCGCTACCATCGGGGTATACAAGATATACCCTATCAAGCCTTACACCAAGGGGTGTGTCAATGCTAATTTCAATGATTTCCCCGGGGGTTGCTCTATCGGTAGAGGTTGTGACAGTGACCATAGATGAGCCAATTATGTTTAGGCTATATTTGATGCTTGTCTGGTATATGTGACCGCTTAAGAGGTCAAAGCTTATACTTCCCTCCCCTTGAGTAAAGGATATAGTCTCGTCTATATCCCCCTTTGAGAGAGTGAGTCCCTCGTGCCCTGTAAGCTTGTAGGGCATACTAACAGCGAACTTGTATTCTCCACTCGCCTCGCCCGACGGAGAGGTTACACTGACAGAATACTTATAGCCCTTCACACCATTTTGGATAACGGAGGGGGTTATAACCGTTTCGCCGCTCTCGAGCATTGAGAGGAGTGTGGAATAGGATATTTTAATATCACAGGAGTTTGTGCGTAGGATGATACCAAGATGGTTTGCCTGCGAGGTAGCACGCAAAATCAAGCGATAAATATCAAAGGAGCGGGCCATAGAGGAGGCGCACTCGGCTATATAGTAGTCCTCGGTGCGAGTTATATGTGCACCACCACCCGAATATGCAAGAATGTATTGCTTGTCGAAAATGGCGGTGTATGTCGCGTCGGCAGTCACGGTGCAAAGCTCGGTATCCCAGCCCGAAAAGATATACTCGTAGTATTCGTCATCCGACTTGGTAGGAGTGTAGCCTAACTCCGGCATTGTGCCATAGGGTAAGGTCAGACTTGTTTTATGTCCCTCTACTATAAAGGTTATCTGATAATTTTTGATAGTTTCGGCAAAGTAGGGATAGAGAACAAGGTCACAGTTTACCTCCGAAAGGTCGACACGGGTGCCGTCCTCGTCCACCCAATGGCTAAATAGGTAGGTGGCTCTTTTGTCCTCTGCCTTTACAGGAAGTGCTCCCTCATAATCGGCGCGTGTGCCCCTGTCAACCGACACGGTGTAGGGCTCGCCACCCTCGGTGGGATAGAAGAACACGGTCACACTCTCATCATTTATAAAGCGCTTTTGTACCGTTTGGGTCGCTATAAACTTGTATGGCGAGGTTGTCGCCGCCCTCTCGGTCAAAAGGCCTGCATTGAAAGCATCTACAAGAGCCTGCACCTCTCTCGGTGGGATATACTCCTCGGGTCTTTGCCCAGGGTTTTCTACCTCGGTGGGTGGGATAGGCTCTGCTACTACCTCGGGGGGTGTGCCAGGGTGGTTTACCACCGTGGGCTTTGCGGGAATGGTGGGAGCCGTGGGGGCTATGGGCTGCTCTACTACTACGTCGGGCAAGGGCGGCTCTTCCACCGCTGTGGGATATCCCCCCTCCAGGGGCTCCGCAGAATCGGTCTTTATTATACAGTCCTCGTTTTCGAGAATTTGCTGTACGGTTTTTGTCACGTCCTTACCATTTTCGGTATAGGATATCTTGTAGCTTCCCGATAAAGAGTCGGTGTAGGTTGTTCCGTCACTCTTGGTCTTTTGCAGGCTTGTGACAGGGCCGTCACAGAGTGCCTCGGATATATAAATCAGCTGGGCAACCAAAATGACGTACTTTACCTGCTTGCCCTGGGACTTAAGCTCGGACTTGATTTTCCTGTTTGCGTAGAAGGAGTCGAGTGCTCTTAAAAGGTTTACAAAATTGTCACGGAGCGCCTCGAAATTCATCGTGTAATAGGAATATCTATCCACCTCGTCGGTTTTTGAGAAGTAAATGGTGAGCATCTCGCGAAGGGCGGTGGTCGCATCGCCCGCCATATCGACGACCTCAGGCTTTAGGCCTATCATACCGCTTGTGACAAGGTCCTTGTTCTCTATGACAAAGTCAACGAGGCTACCCATAATCGCAGAGTAGACCTGTCTATCATTAGACATATTCACCTTCGCCGCATCGATAATAGACAGCTGTGCCCTCGCCTTTTCAAGCGAATACACGTAGTCGTCGTACTTTTCCTTTTTACTGTTGTACTCCGCCAACACCTGAAGATACTGCTTGTAGCTCTCGTAGGCCTTGTTGTACTCTTCTATGGCGATTTTGTACTCTTCGTAGGCCGCTTTTGCGTCCTCATATTCCTTGGCCGCCAAGAGGTAGGCATTGTACTCCGCGAGGGCATCATCGTATATTTTCTTCTGCGACAGGTAGTCGGTATATACGGCGAGCTCGCTCTCGTATATCAAGAGGGCTGATAAATACTGCTCGTAGGACAGAAGGTCGCTCTCATAGCCCGAGACAAGGCTCTCGTACTCTGCCCTTTTTTCCTCTATCTCTTTGGCGAGCCCCGGTGCGTCAGTATATGCCTGATTTAAAAGTGCCGTCATATCGGTGGCCGACACCTCGATTGAAAGCTCGTATCTTACCTTGACACTCTCTTCGGTGCTCCCCTCGGGAATCTCTATACTCGCGGTGTATCCCTGGCCCATATCGGTCAAGGGTGTAGCCAATTCGCCAAGATAAACCGACACGGGTACCCAGGTAACGGTTGTACCGCCCCCAGATATGTAGGAATACTCAAGGGCTGTAATGCTTAATGCTCCGTCTTCTATTTGGACGGCAACCTTGGAGGTTGTTATACCGCTATCGTATATCAGCTCTACGCTACCGTGGAGGGCGAGATAGTCCCGCTCGGCATCGGTCAGGGGCATAGCGAGGTAGTCCTCGAGCAGGCTCGCAGAATCAACCGTGACATTGTGGGCAGATGCAGGGCGTGAGTAATCATAGCCCTCCTGTGTCGCTCCTACCACAAGTGTGAAACAGGGTACGAGGACGCTCACGAGGGCAAGCAGAATAGATATACTCGCTAATGCCACTCTATTGTTTTTTATCATTTTTTCTCCATTTTAATATATAGGACATTTTCATACTATATTTTAACATACGGAGTTGCAAAAATCAAGAAGAGTTTGTAAGATTATCCTATGGGTAGATATTCTTCATTTGTAAATATTTTCAAATACTAAAAAGGACGGAATTCCGTCCTTTTATAAATAGCATTTTCGATTTTAATCTTCGAGCATAATAGCCAGAATTTCCTTATCGGTTATGGTCATACCGTCCCTGGCGAGTCGGGTTACGCTGTCTATGGTGTTTTCCACACCCTTCTTGACAATTCCGTCGCCGCCGACAAACTGTCTGCCCGTCTTGAATATGTAGTAGCCCAAAATGCCGTTTTCCACAGCGGTGGCAATCTTGGCCGCACAGCTCGCCTTTGCTCCGTCGCAGATAAGTCCAGAGTCTATGGCAAGAGCATTTACAAGCGTGTGGGCAATCTCACGGAAGCCACCACCATTAAGGTACGCAATACCACAGCCAGCGCAGGCACCGGCAACAACAGCACCACAATAAGCAGATAGTGTGCCTATGCCATATTTGACGTGAAGGGTCAAAAGATTTGACACGCATAGCGCCCTATACAGCATTTCTTCGCCAAGTCCCATATGCTCCCAGTAGATATAGACAGGTATCGAGGCGGTCATTCCCTGGTTGCCGCTACCCGAATTTATTATAACAGGAAGCTCGCATCCGTTCATTCGCGCATCGCTTCCTGCGGCGGCATAGGCCTTGGCACGGACGCTGACATCATCGTTGTAGCAGGCGAGATAGACCTTGCCCACCGATGCACCCCACTCGCCACGAAGTCCCTCGCGAGCTATCGCCATATTGTAGTCTATCTGGCGCTTTAGTGTTGGCTTTACGTCCTCGATATCAACCGAGTTTGCAAACTCCAGAATTTCGGCAACCGAGAGTTCTTTCTTTTCCGCCTTTTGGGTATCGATGAACTCCTTGCTATGCAAGAGCTCGCCGTTTTTCTCTATTGTGACAATGTTTGTATGTCTGCCCACGATACGGACAAGAGCATTATCCTCGCCGCAAAAGAGCCTTATGCATATATCAAAGGGATAGTCACTTTCCGAGAGCAAAACGGTAATGGGCAAAGAGGAAATAACCTCTCTCATCCTCACTATCTCATCGGCCGACACACGAGAGAGCACCTCCAGTCTTGCCTCGCTCTTGCCACCGACAAGACCGGCGACCAGAGCCGCCTCGATGCCCTTTAGTCCTCCTGTGTGGGGCACTACCACGCTCTTTGCGTTCTTTATGATATTTCCGCTGACGGTTATCTCGCACCTGTCGGGGAAGGAGCCGAGGACATCCCTTGCCTTTGCTGAGGCGCAGGCTATCGAAATAGGCTCGGTGCATCCCATAGCGGGAACAAGCTCGTCCTTTAATATCTTTACATAGTAGTTGTATTTTTCATCGGTTAATATCGACATATTAACCCCCTTTTGCTTGATGAATATATTTTAGCATAACAGAACGAAAATTGCAATAAATATGTCAAATTATGAATATGTGATACTATATTTGTAAAATAATGTTGGGTAAGGAAAGCAATAAGTCGATTAACACAATTTTCCCCTTGACAAATGAAAGAAAAACATATATAATAATATTCCCCTATGGGTCTGCAATGGTTTCGACAGGGGAGTTGAAGTATGATAAGCGTAGCGCGCCGGATAATCGCGTCAAAATGTCCAAACTTAAATAATAAACGACAACAATACTGTTGCTATGGCTGCCTAAGGGCAGTGCCGCGGCTCTTTAATGCCGCCCGTACCATAAAAAAGAACTACGGCTCTCACCGTGCGTCAAATTAGTAGTGAACATGAACCGTGATTTTGTCTTTGTAACGGTCATGGATTAAAAGACTACCCTGCGGAAAGCCTGTCAATCGGCGTTCCAAGGTGGGAAATTTAATAG
>JAZSMN010000008.1:0-5583 GCA_045535925.1 Eubacteriales bacterium | reverse complement strand
GCTTATTGACAGATTGGGTACTGACGGCTTTAGAAGGGTTGAGGAAGAGATACTGCTCTCGGTCTATAATAACGAGGGTGAAAATCTGCTCTTATCGACTGGCGGAAGCGCGGTATATTCCGAAAAAGGTATGGAGTACCTAAAATCTATGGGCAAAATAGTCTACCTTTATTGTTCCTATGAAACTATCAAAAAAAGGCTTGGCGATTTCTCGAAGAGGGGAATTGTTTTGCGACCCGATCAAACACTCCGCTCTCTTTATAACGAGAGAACACCTCTATACGAAAAGTATGCTGATATCACAATAAACTGTGACGGCACCTTCTATTCAAAATACCAAAAGGATGCAATAGAGGCTATTTCAAAGCTTTTATGACCTCTGTATTGAAAACAGTTTAGAGCCACAAAAAGCGCTACTTATGTAGCGCTTTTTATTTTATATCGACTTTAGGGCAAGATACAGTCTATCTATATGTGAGAAACTATTAAATACCGAGAAGGATACTCGGACAAGGCCTGTGTTTTCCGTACAAAGCCTTTTGTGAATTAGCGGGGCACAATGAATGCCACCTCGAACGCATATACCATATTCGTTTAGCTTCTCGGCGATATTTTCCGAGCCGAAGCCCCTATAATCAAAGGAAACTATGCCGTTATTTGCTCCATAAATCTTGATAAATGGTAGAGATGAGAGCACATCGTTCACTCTATCGGTTAGTGCGTGGATTTTCTTCTCAATTTCCACCAGACCATAGTTTTGAATAAACTCCACACCACTTAAAAGCGAAACAATAGCAGGGGTAGATACAGTTCCAGCCTCGTATCTTTCGGGCGGTTCTTGTGGCATTAGTTTATTATAGCTTTCGCTACCGCTTCCACCTTCAAATAGGGTATCAAATCGTTTCTCCCCAAGGATAAGGACTCCGCTACCCGCTATTCCAAACAGAGCCTTGTGCCCAGGCATGCAGATTGCATCAAAATAAAGCTCCGAGAGATCAAGATTGAAATGGCCTGCGTATTGCGAGGCGTCGATTATTAAGCCTAAATTATGTCTTTTAGCTATGTTAGAGAGGATTTTTGCATCAATTAGCTCGCCTGTTACATTAGATTGTAGGGTGGAGATAATGAACTTGGTATCAGGTCTAATCTCTTTAACTATATTCTCTTCAATGTTTCCGACGGTAGAAAATACCGAAAATTTTCCACCTAACTCGCTTGTTCTTTTGTATAAGGGGCGTATAACCGAGTTGTGTTCAAGGTCGGATATAATTATATGACAAGGCTCGCGAATTAGCCCCTTTATAGCGGTATTCAGAGCAACAGTCGCATTTTGGGTAAAGCAAATTCGCTCGGGGTAGGGGTAGGAAAAGAGCACGCAAAGCCTCTCTCGACATTCAAATATCTTCTCGGCAGATGTCAGTGAAAGCTTGTGCCCGCTTCTTCCTGGGTTGCCACAATAGAAGGAGATGCACTCATTTACCGCGCGAATAACCGACAGGGGCTTTGGGAATGTGGTTGCAGCATTATCAAGATATACTATCTCATTGTTTGCCGTTGTAAATTTCATACTCTATTTCACCACGCAGGATGCTCGCTACGGCAAGAAAATCCTTTTCAAATATTTGCAAACCATAACCACACCCCTCTCTTTCTCTGCCTGTAAGCTTTACTACCTTTGATTTTATTTTATTTCTATCTAAAAGCTTCCTCGCCTTTATAGCATAGGTCAAGGTCTGTAATTTTAATAGGATAATATTCAAGGGGGCATAACTCCTCTCTGTGCTTTTATCCTTATTAGTTTATGTTCTCATAAAATTTTGTTGAATAATTTATTAAATATAATAGACATTTTATTTTAGATGTGCTATAATAACTGTATATTGATTTTTTGGAGTATTTATGGTCCAAATTTTTGCTTATAGATCGGATATCCCCTATGGCGCAAACTCTTATTTGATTAAGTCGGGCGGGGAATATGCCATTGTAGATCCGTCTTTGTCTTATGAGGGTGTACTTAAGGATCATCCTGATTTAGACGGAAATCTAAAATATATTTTGATAACCCACGCACATTTTGACCATCTTTTGTATATCGAACAGTGGGAAAGTAAAGGCGGCGAGGTAGTAGTTGGTGCTTTAGATGCCCCAGCGCTCGCTGATGCTTATAAAAACTGTTATCTAGGTTTTTTAGGTGTTGAAAAGGGATACGATGGAGAATATAAGACGGTAAAAGAGGGGGATATCCTGCCTCTTGGTGAGGATTCGTTCTCTGTTATTGACTGTCCTGGGCACACACTTGGTGGTGTGGCATATCGCACTGGGGACAAGGTGTTTGTCGGCGACACACTTTTTGAAAATGGTGGATATGGCAGATGCGACCTGCCTGGCGGTGACATTGACACACTCGAGAGGACACTTATAAAGCTTATTAGCACCCTGCCTAATGAAACAGTTTTTTATCCTGGGCATGGAAACCTGACCACACTATTTGATTTTGTAAAATACTTTAGTTAAGAGGACAATATGGAAGAATTAAGAAACAATTTTATTCACGATATTATCGATGAGGACCTGGCAGAAAACCCCGAGATGAGGATTCACACCAGATTCCCTCCCGAGCCTAACGGTTATCTTCATATCGGCTCGGCAAAGGCTATTTGGATAAACGCATCTACTGCGAAGAAGTATGGCGGCCTTTTCAACCTCCGTTATGACGACACCAACCCCTCCAAAGAGGACAACGAGTATGTAGAGAGCATTCTTGAAGATTTGCTTTGGCTCGGTTGTGAGCCTACCGGTGGTATCTATTATGGCTCTGACTACTTTGACAAGTGCTATGAATTTGCTGTAAAGCTTATCAAAGAGGGCAAGGCTTATGTTTGCGACCTCACAGCGGACGAGCTTCGTGAATACCGCGGTACTCTTACTATCCCCGGTAAAAACAGCCCCTATCGCGATAGAAGTGTAGAGGAAAACCTGGACCTCTTCGAGAGAATGAAGAATGGCGAGTTTGCCGACGGTACAAAGACTCTTCGTGCCAAGATTGATATGGCATCGCCTAATATGAACCTGCGCGACCCAGCTATTTATAGAATAGTTCATATCGATCACCACAGACAGGGTAGCAAGTGGTGTATTTACCCCCTTTATGACTATGCGCATCCTATCCAGGATGCTCTTGAGGGTATCACACACTCGCTCTGCTCGATAGAGTTTGAAAACCACAGACCTCTTTACAACTGGGTAGTCGAAAATCTTGGATTTGAAAGCAAGCCCAAGCAGCGCGAGTTCGCAAGACTTAATGTAACTCACACTGTTATGTCCAAGAGATATCTTCGTAAGCTGGTAGAGACCGGACTTGTTGACGGTTGGGATGACCCCAGAATGCCCACCTTGTGTGGTCTTCGTCGTCGTGGTTATACTCCTGCATCTATATTCGATTTTGTTGCAAGAGCAGGTGTAGCAAAGACCTATAGTGTTGTAGACTACGAGCTTCTTGAGCATTGCATAAGAGAAGAGCTTAACGATAGCGCACAGAGAAGAATCGCAATTTTGCACCCCATAAAGGTTGTTGTAACCAACTATCCCGAGGATAAGGTTGAATATTTCGATCTTCCCAACAACCCCAGCCACCCCGAGACGGGCACAAGAAGGGTTGCTTTCACAAGAGAGCTCTACATTGATTCTGACGATTTTGCCGAGGTTCCTCCGCCCAAGTTCTTTAGAATGAAGCCTGATGGCGAGGTTCGTCTTATGGGTGCTTATATCGTTAAGTGCAACGAGATTATCAAGGACGAAGAGGGTAATATTACCGAGATTAGATGCACTGCCGATCTTGAAACAGGCAACGGTATGCCCACCGACGGCAGAAAGGTGAAGGGAACTATACATTGGCTCTCCTCTGCCTATGCAATCGATACTACCGTAATGCTTTATGACTACCTCTTTGATATCGAGAATACCGCAGATATCCCCGAGGACAAGACCTACGATGATTATCTCAACACCGCATCTGTTATCAAGCTTGAGGGATGCAAGGTTGAGCCTTCGCTTGCCGAGTCAGAGGCGGGCGAGAGATTCCAGTTTGTTCGTACCGGCTACTTTGTAAAGGATACCAAGCACGAAAACACCTTTAACCGCATTGTTGGTCTTAAGGACAGCTTCCCTAAAAAATAAACAATAAAAACCGGCTTTATGCCGGTTTTTCTATAAGGATATGTTTAAGGAAATATTAGATAGAGTATTTTATTATCTTTCTGTGCCCACTTGTGTTTATTGTGGAGAGCGGCTTGATTTTGCCGACAAGTGCCTATGTCCCGAGTGCGGGGCGAAGCACATAGACCATCTAAAAACCAACTGTTCCAGATGCTCGCTTGTGCTTTCCGAGTGCAAATGTACCGCTTCATATCTAAACAGCCACTATGTAAGGACTCTTGTCAAACTATTTAGATATAAGCCGCAAAGAGAGGACTTGCCCTCAAATTATCTTATTTACGCTCTAAAGCAAAGTAATCGCCGTGACGTCTTTGACCTGCTTTCAAAGGGGCTTGCAGAGGCGATCGATAGGCTAATAGGAACAAAGGGTAGGGAAGAGAGCTTTGTTGTTACCAACGTACCAAGAAGAAAAAGCGCGATAAGCGAGTATGGCTACGACCACGCAGAGGAGCTGGCAAAAAGAGTCGGCAAAATTCTTGGTATTAGGTACATAAGGACAACCAAGTCGAACACAAAGTCGGCGCAAAAATCTACAAGAGGCATCGACAGACTAAACAACCCAGATATCACCTATATTGAAAGGATAGACCTTTCGGGTAAGCAAGTAATACTGATAGATGATATTGTTACTACGGGTGCGTCTATGGGCAAGTGCGCTACCTTGATACGCGGACTAGGAGCTAGGCGAATATATGGCGCCTGTGTAGCGATAGCCTTTAGAGATATGTACACGCCACCTTTGAGCATGGATACTGATTGGCATAGATAATACTTGGTTATTATCTATGCCTTCTTGTTGCATACTTTTATATTTTTACAAAGTTTCTTCCTATATAATATATAAGAATAGATAAAAGAAAACCGCAAGCATTTTGCTTGCGGTTTTTAGGTTATACTTAAGAAAGCTTTGCGTAGTTAACCTTGATACCAGGGCCCATAGTAGTAGCAACTACACAGGATCTGATGTACTGGCCCTTTGCAGCAGCGGGCTTAGCCTTGATAACTGCACCAACAAGGGTGTTGAAGTTCTCGATAAGCTTCTCTGCGCCGAAGGAAACCTTGCCAAGAGGGCAGTGGATGATGTTGGTCTTGTCAAGACGATACTCGATCTTACCAGCCTTAGCCTCGGTTACTGCACGAGCAACATCGGGGGTAACGGTACCAGCCTTGGGGTTAGGCATCAAGCCCTTAGGACCAAGGATCTTACCAAGACGACCGATGAGACCCATCATGTCCGGAGAGGTGATGAGCACATCGAAATCCATCCAGCCCTCGGACTGGATCTTCTGGATGTATTCGTCGGAGCCTACATAATCAGCGCCGGCGGCCTCAGCAGCGGCAACGTTGTCACCCTTGCAGATGCACAGA
>JAZSMN010000012.1:0-3018 GCA_045535925.1 Eubacteriales bacterium | reverse complement strand
CATCTACTGCATCTCTTCCACTCAAAAACCCTGCCAGAGAAATCTCGTAGGAATCGCCCATACTAGACCTTCTTCTTATTATTTCCTTGGCCTTTTCCTCAAGGCCCAGCTCTTTTGCAAGGTCGAGAAATATATTCTCGGACTTCACATCGCCCTCATCCAACTCTAAAAGCAAATCCGCAAGCATCTTGGCATCCTCTACGGTCGCGGTACCGACCAGTTTTTTCATAACCAAGATCTTTTGATAGGACTCCTTTATCTCCCTTGAGTCCGGATATCTTTGTAGGCACTCCTTAATTATCTGTTCGCTTTCCTCAAGATTGGAGCAATCGCCATAGGCCGCCTTATTGGCTCTTTCGATCGCCTCTTCTCTTCCCACATCCTTCACTCCAAGGAGATAGTCGGTGGTAACCGAAAACATCTCGGAAATCGCAGGCAGTAGGGTTATGTCGGGCATAGCCGTCCCCTTTTCCCACCTGCTTATCGCCTGGGGAGAGAGCATCAGTCTCTCTGCCATAGCCTCCTGGGTCATATTTGCCTTTTTTCTTAATTCTCTAATTCTTTCACCAATATTCATCTTTTACCTCCAAAGCGCCTTTGTTGATACCATTATAGCATCAGCCCACAGAACATACAACAGCCCATTTGTTGAAAGTAAAATTCAACATACGGTTGAGTTTTTCAAACCTATCTTTGAAAAAACATTAACTATGTGACCCAAAACTGTTGATTTGTCACCCGCTCTATGTTAGAATATATTTATGATAGCATATCTTGTCTTTATTTGCAACAAAGGGCTTTGGAAAAGCGCTTGCTTCTACCAAGCATCTATACATAGCCCCTACCAAGCAAACCACAATTACCCTATGCACTTATAAACGACTACCCCATTTTTTGTACCACCCCTTGACACAATAGTATATTTTATAAAATCAATATTATATAAAGAGGTAAAATATGAAAAAACTTATCCTACTTACGGTCTGCCTTTTGGCAACCCTTCTGCTCCTTGCTTCCTGCGGCAACCCGACGCCTCCCTCGGAGTTTACCTGCTTTGCGAGTAGATCGGAAGTCGATGGCGAATGGTACACAATAGCCAAATATAATGGCAACAGCGAACACGTCGTTATCCCCAGCGAGATAAATGGCATACCTGTTGTATCCATCGACGAATTGACATTCCAAAATAACGACACTATGAAAACGGTCGAAATTCCCTCGTCGATAAGGTCGATCTCGTCAGGCGCTTTTACAAGTTGCTCGGCTCTCGAGTCGCTCACAATCCCCCCAACTGTTCAAATTCTCGCTCCTGGATTTGTGGTTGACTGCACGGCAATAACCGAGCTTTCCTATTCCCAAGATTATAGTTTTGTTCCAACCGATTTTCCAAATATCAAAAAGCTTTCTGCACCTTCTCGTAGCATAAATAATATGGTTTTGCCCGACAGTCTCGAAGAGCTTGTTGTTAATGACGGAACAGACGGTTATGTAATTATCAGTGGTAAAGGCCTTAAAATGCTTTCCTTGTGCGAGGGTATTGGAAACATTGCACGCATAGAAGCCCCCTTGCTTACCGAACTCACTTTGCCGAGCACTGTTACACGCATCGAAGAGATTTGCTGTCCCTCTCTTGTGAGCTTGACACTCCCCGAGGGCTTAACCACGTTGGGCGAATACTATCACTCTGCTTTTGGAGGTTGCTCCTCGCTCAAAGAGATAGTAATTCCCGACTCGGTTACAACCATATATCCCAACCCCTTTGAGGGTTGCACCTCGCTTGAAAAAATCGTCTTGCCAAATAATATAAACAAGATACCTGAGGACATCTTTGCTTCGCTCCCAAGCCTTAAGAGTATAACAGCTCCCTACAACCCCCTTGACGGCTTTGAAATGGAAGAGATAAGCAACTCGGATTTCCAAGCTCTTTATGAGCAGTATCTGCAAAACCCCGACGAATTTGAATATGCAATTGTCAAAATAAGCCAGGACTACGGCGGGAATGTAACCTACGCAAAGCTACCCAAGGGCATACATAATGAAAAGGGGTTGGAATTTACGATTACCCGTGAGATTGGAGAAACACCTCTCTCTATATCCGGCAATATTTCTATCATTCTCGGCGAAGGTGTAACCGAAATTAAGCCCTATGCTTTCAAAGGGGCAAGGATCAAGTCCCTGACTCTGCCCAACACGCTTACAAAAATTGGCGAAGGGGCTTTCCAGTCATTTGGATTTATTGACTCGGGCGAACTCCTCCTCCCTGATAGTGTTAGCGAGATAGGAGCATCTGCCTTCTGCTTGGCTCAATTGGAAAAGGTCACACTCCCCGAGGGGCTGACTACTTTGCCGAATGAAATCTTCAGCGACTCTAATGTAAAGAGCGTCACCCTGTCCTCCACTATAACCGAGATAGGATATAGAGCCTTTTATAGATGTGAACAGTTAACAGAGGTCAACCTCCCCGCATCGCTTGTCACCATAGGAGTTGGCGCTTTTAAGGAGTGCTCCTTACTGACAAGCATCACTCTGCCCCAAAACCTTACCACCATTAGAGAATTTGCTTTTGAAGATACCGGACTTACCTCTATTGAGATACCTAAATCGGTAACCACAATCAGCAACCAAGCATTTATTGGCGCACCTATCACAAGCGTGACCGGCGGCGAGGGCTTAACCTCGCTTAAGACCGATGCCTTTAACTTTGATATTATTGAAGAAACCGTGTACGGAAATGTTCGTTACAAGTTCGTCCTGGCGCTTGGCCCTGTATCTACCGACGTTGAGTGGATAAGACTAAAGCCCGGCTCCATAGACGTGGCAAACGCCTTTGAAAACTGTCAGGCACTCTATACTGCATTTATCCCCGAGGGTGTAACTCTTGGTAGCAATATGTTCTACAACAACAGTTCTGCCCTGAGAGTATTCCTTGAAGGTAAAGTCCCCACCGACTCCTCGGATTGGCGAGTTATCTACAACGAGGGAACGAGAGTTCTTATAGGTGGATTTGTCCAGGTTGGC